>CALMOO010000652.1:0-4605 GCA_937871705.1 uncultured Hymenobacter sp. | reverse complement strand
GTGCTGAAGAACGTCTTGGCCGCTACCTTGATGCCGAAGGCGTTGGAGCCGTACTCGACGGTGTTGAGGTACATCCGCAGAATTTCCTCTTTGGTGTAGCGGCGCTCCAGCTCCACGGCCGTCATCCACTCCTTGGTTTTGGCCACCACCACCCCTACCCCCGGCACGTGGCTAAGGCCACCGCGGTTTTCGCTGCGCCGGGTTTTGTACAAGTTTTTGGCGAGCTGCTGGCTGATGGTGGAGCCGCCGCGCTTGTCGCCGCGCAGGCCGTAGTACACAGTTGATACGAGCGAGGGCGCATCGATGCCAGAATGCTCGTAGAAGCGCACATCCTCAGTGGCAATCAGAGCCTTGGTGAGCCAGGGCGACATCTGGTTGAGTGGCACCGGCGAGCGGTTTTCGCGGAAGTAGCGCCCCAGCAGCACGCCATCAGAAGTATAGACTTCGGACGGTTGCTCCACCTTGGGATTCTCTAATTCCTCGAGCCCCGGCGACTTGCCAAACAGGAACAGAAAATTGCTTTTAACTAGCAGCGGATACGCCAGAAAAACGCCTACTACGATAAAGAAAGTAACCCAGGCCACGCGCACGAGGCGGCGCGTGCCCCGGCCGGGCCGGCGGCCTTTGGGGGGGGTAGGGCGCGCCCCAGGGCGGGAAGAGGCGGGAAGAGGCAGAGTGTTTTCGTCGGCCATGAATGGCAGTTTGCAAGAGCGAAGAGGGGCAAAGATACCGCCTGCCCGACGCTACGCGCTGCGCAGGAGTGCCCGCAGGCCCGCCCGGTCGCGGTAGCGGCGATAGGCCAGCTCCAGCAGGGCGGCCAGCGAGAAGACTAAGCCCAACCGGTAGCTCCAGTTGAGGTAGCGCAGTTGGCGCACGCTGGGCACCTCGGTAGCGCGCAGGTAAAGGATTAAGCCCCACAGCTCATCGACGAGCGTAAAGAGCCACACCACCATGGCGGCCCGCCGCCGAAAGCTACCCAGCACCATCACCCAGCGGCAGAGGTAGAGCACCAGGCCGGGCAGCACGGCCAGCACCAGCAGCGGGCGGCCCAGCAGCAACGGCTCGCCGAGCAGCACGATGGTCAGGGTTTCTTTGGCAAGCTGCAAGCCCGCCAGCGTCCGGCCCAGGGGCGAGAGCAGCTTGGGCGACGGAATGGGGTGCGTGTGCGGCATGGCGCAAGATAGGAAACGGGCGGCAAGCTAGCGGCGCACTACCAGCCGCTGGGCGTGGCAGCGCCAGGTAAGCACGACAATGAGCAAGCCTTTGAGGGAGTCGGGCAGCAGGTTATCGGGCTGAAGACCAAGCAAATGCCACCTCCAGCAGGATGACGCCAGCTCGAATAATAACAGCCAGCCGCGGAGCATAAGTGCGGCAACAAGTTAGTAGCAGCGAACTGCCACTACTCAGCGGCCGGCGAAATTACTTATCTTTCGCTTAACTGATTGTCATACAAAGCATAATTTATCACAACGCCTAGCTTTTTAGCAGCAGCATGGCCACCAGGCTGCCCGCCAGTAGCAGCCAGATACCTAGCGCCAGGCAGGTACCGCCCAGGTACACGGCCATGGCCAGCACCCGCAGCCAGGCAGGCCCGGCGTAGGCACGCAGCCACCGCCAGGCCCACCAGAGCAGTTGGGGCAGCAGCAGCAGCCCCGTGGCGCACGTCCCCGGTACGAGCATTGCTTTGGCTGCGGGCGTGTGAGGCCAGATTTCTCGCAGAAAAATCAGGTTTGCTGCCCCGCCCGCGCCCGCGGCCAGCGTCAGCCAGAGGCGCGGGCCCAAGGGTGGCGGCGCGCCAATGCCCGCCAGCCAGCCCTTAAACATGGCGTACCGGGCGCGCGCGCGCCAGCCCTACCCCCCACTCGGCGGCCCATACCAGGCCGGCGCCGGCCGTATAAGCCAGCAGGTCAATCCACTCGAAGTGGCTGCCCAGCACCACCAGCGCCAGGCTCGAATGCGCCAAGCCTAGACGCGCCGCCAGATGAAAATATTGCGCTACTTCCAGGCCGTAAGCAAACAGCAGTACCGCCAGAAGTGTGGGCTTGGTTGGCACCGCTACCCAGCTTTGCACAAAGCAGTAGAGAAAAACCACCGCCAGCAGGTCGCCCACGTACGGGCGCACGATTCTGTCGTGCATAAAAGCGGCGATGAATACTTCGAGGCAAAACAAGCAGCCCGCGAGGTAGAACCAGGTTTTACGAGAGTTAAGCATGAGTTGGAAAAGGGAAGTGTGGGACCTGCTCAATTAGCACGTCATGCTGAGGCCACGAAGCATCTCGCGTGCAGCAGTAATCTCAATTGTTGTACCGACGCGAGCGAGATGCTTCGTGGCCTCAGCATGACGTGCTAATTGACTAATACAATCATTTTCAGCTTACTGCGCTGCCCGCAGCCCTTGCTGCGGCCACTGCCAAGCGCCGGCAGGGGTAGGCGCCACCGGCGCGGCCGCCTGGCCGCAGCGCACGGCAATGAGGCCGCCGGGCCGCTGCATCTGCTCGGTGCGGGTGTACTCGGCCGCTAAGGCGGCGCAGAAGCTGACAAAGCCGTAGCCGCCAGCCCGCAGCGTGGGGCGGCTGCTGGCGTACACCAGCAGCGTGGCGCCGACCATCAGCCCGCGGTATACGTGGCGGTGCAGCCAGCGCCCTACCCCCCCTCGGCCGGCCGAGAGGTGCCGCAGGGTGAAGCATTGAAAGTTGAGGTGCATCTCCTCATCGAGCAAGATGCGGCGGCAAATCTGCTGCAATAGCCCCGAGTACGTGGCATTGAGCAGCGCGCGGTAGTACACGGCGGCCACCACCTCGGCCACGAGCAGCACCCGCAGCGTGTGCTCCAGGCCTAGCACGCGCCGCAGCCCCCGAAAAATACCGTCGAGCCAGTGGCCCTTGAGCCGTGCGATGCCCTGCTGGCCGAGAAAGCGCCCCAGCACCGCCGCGTGGGTTTGCTCTTCCTTGATAAAGAGCCGCATGGCGGCCGTGTACTCGGGGTCGCCGAGCTGCTTGGCGCGGGCGTAGAGGTAGTGCCCCTCGGAGCTTTCGCCGCGCTGGAAGGTTTGGAGTGAGGCGCGCACGGCCCGCAGCTCGGTAGGCGAAAGCTGGTGCGGGTCGTCCCAGGCAAGGTCGGCGTAGCGGTTTTGGTTGGCCTGGAAGTAGGTTTTGAAATCGGTGAAAGTCATGAGTTAAGTTGATTAGTCTTGAGGAGGCATCCCACCAGAAAAGGCGAGCAGAAAAAGCTCCAGTAATGCCCAGAGTATTTGCATGGTTATCAACATAATTAGCCACACTACTACGGCGTAGTTGATAGTCGAAAACCTTGCAACGGTTAGCACTGGCGATAGCACTGCCTTTTTCCACACGAGGAAGTAGGTAGGCGCAAAGCCGACTAAGAGGAAAAGTGGTTGTAGCGGCCGGTATTCGTAGGGCATGTCTTTGCTGCAGTAGACCACGCTAGCCCAACTAAGCAAGCAAGTGGCTACCCAGCACACGCTACTTAGCAGCCACTGCTCCGGTGTATGAGGCTTAGTAAAAGGATTGTACATGTTTGTTTACCATTAGGTTAAAAGCCCATTATGCTCATCTGGCGTCCGCTTGCCGAAGCATCATTACCGCTTCATCCGAACGTTACCCAGCGAGATGCTTCGCGGGGCTCAGCATGACGTTCTTTCGAAGGCAGATTATTGCGGAAGTACCGGCAGCGGCAACAGCATCTCCGAAGCAGCCTGCGGCGGCCCTACCCCCTCCTTTTTAGCCGAGTCGCTGACCTTGCTCAGGATGGCTGCGAGCAGGGGGCGCATGGCGTCGAGGTGGCGGAACTTGATGACGAAATTCCAGAGCGGCTCAAATTTTTTCCAGCCGCCGGCGTAGGCGAAGTGCTTGAGCTGGTGGCGCAGGGTGTCGTGCACCAGGCTGGCCTTGGCGATGTTGGACCAGGCGTAGAAGTCGCGGTAGGCCTGGTCGTAGCCGTTTTTGAGCTGGCGGGCGGTGAGGTGCGGGCCGGGCTGGCACACCACCGTGCGGGTGTCATATTCATTCCAGCGGCGGTGCAGCAGGCGGCCTTCGGCTTCCATGCGCTGGAAGAGCGCCGTGCCGGGATAAGGGGTAGCAATGTGGAAAGTGGAAGTAGTAATACCTTGATTCACGGCCCAATCAACGGTGCGCCGGAACACATCGGGCCGGTCGTCATCGAGGCCAAACACGAAGCTGCCGTTTACCATAATGCCCAGCTCGTGCAGACGCCGGATGGCGGCCGCGTAGTCGCGCCCCAGGTTCTGGGGCTTGTTGCTGGCTTTCAGATTGGCCGGGCTCAGTGTCTCGAAGCCCACAAACAAACTGCGCAAACCCGCCTGGGCGGCTTTTTCGAGCAAGCCATTGTCACGCAAGATGCTATCGACCGTGGCCGCGCCCTGAAACAGCCTGCCCATGCCGCGCATCCCCTCAAAGAGCCCTGCCGCGAAGCGCACGTTGCCCAGCAAGTGGTCGTCGAGGAAGTAGAGGTGGCGGCCGGGCAGCCGGTCGATTTCGGCCAGGGCATCGTCCACGGTTTGGGTGTAGAACGACTTGCCGCCCGCGAAAAAGGCGTCCTTGTAGCAGAAGTCGCAGTGGTGCGGGC
>CALMOO010000651.1 GCA_937871705.1 uncultured Hymenobacter sp. | reverse complement strand
ATGTGGCCGTTATCACCTTCGTTGTCATGCTCATGACGGGGCTGGTGCTGTGGTGGCCACGCATCAAAGCAGCTCGCAAGCAGCGCTTCTCGGTGAAGTGGGAAGCATCGCCCAAGCGCCGTACCTACGACCTGCACAACGTGCTGGGTTTCTACGCCAGCGCGCTGGCCCTGGTGCTGGCCCTCAGCGGCTTGTGCATCAGCTACGAGTGGCTCATGGATGGCTTTGGTGCCCTGGCCAACGGCGGCCGTTCCATCGCCGCTGAAAACGCGCTGCCGAAGGTCGATACGCTGCTCATGGCGCGCTCTGCCCGCCCGGTAGTCGATGTGGCGTATGCTCACCTACGGCAGCAGTCGCCCCAGGCTGAGATGCTGCTCATTGGCCCCGCCGATAAGGCCGCTGAGCCCGTATGGGCCACGGCTTATGGCAAGTCGCTGCACTATTACCACCGCGATGAGTACCGTTTTCACCCTCGCACCGGCCAGTTGCTGCTAGCCCAGCCTCATGCCAGCAAAAGCCCCGGCAAGAAGCTTTCCGATATGAACTACGACCTGCACACTGGTCAGATTCTGGGCTTCGGGGGCAAGGTCATTGCCTTCGTCGTCAGCCTTATCTCGGCCAGTCTGCCTGTTACGGGCTTCCTAGTATGGCGTGGTCGGCACAACCGCAGGAAGCCGCAGCCACGCTCAGCAGTAGCGGCCTGAGCGAACCTATTCGTCAGCAGTAGTGAGGCTACTTAGTGCAAGGGGAATTTCTGGAAGGACACGTTGCCCAGTACCTCCTTCTCGTACTTGGCCAGGCAGTATTTGTTGAACTCAGGGCTGAAGTTTTCCTGACCCGGCTGCACCAGTTTGGGCGCCGGCTGGCCCTGGCGGAAAAAGTACACTTTGGTGTTGCCGTACTTGGTGTAGGGCATAAAATCGCCGTACTGCCGCATTTCGCGCCACAACGTATCAGCTACCGTTACGGCATATACCCGCACGATGGGGCCGGTGTTGTTCTCGTTACGGTAAGTGGCGACTTCCTGAAAGTTGCCCTTCAAATCGCCTACCCCCGGCTGGCTAAGCGAGTCGAAAATAAACCAGCCCATCAGCAGGACAATGGCGCCGATGGCGAGGTATTTGGGTTTCATAGTCTCATCTAGCTACCTGGCATTTGTCAGCAGGTAGGGGGTAGCAAACGCGCCGGAGAGCATTTAGTCTTGGCGTTCAGTACCGATTTTATTTTACTCCGGGTCCAAATTTCGCGTTTTGTCCGGCCAAAATACGCCAGCCCATTTCGCGCTTCGTCAGTACCAGCGTTCTGCGAAACTCAAAGGTTTCTCCCGGATAACGCTCATCGCCCGTCAGGCCAGTGCGCATGTGCAGGATAGCTACATCGGGTTTAACAAAAGTTATGTCCTCAATGGCACGGGTGTAAAAGTGCGACGTTTTGAAATACGTGCTGTGGACGGTTTGGTAATGCGCCTGAATATCCTGTTGGCCCTTCGAATAAGCTCCAAACCAGTTGACCCAGGTTGCGTCGGGGTGATATTGGTCGGCCAAGCCCTTCGCATCGTGGCGGTTCCAGGC
>CALMOO010000650.1 GCA_937871705.1 uncultured Hymenobacter sp. | reverse complement strand
CTATTGAGGGCTTCACGCCGCCCAGATACAGGTGCACGGTGTCGCCGTAGGCGGCCAGCACGCGGTTGAGGTTGCCCACCGGGTCGCGGGCCATTTGCAGCGATTGGCGCAGCGTGTGCCAGCGCGGCACCTGGGGCCAGGCGAGGGGGGTAGGAAAGGTGGGTTCGGCCATAAATAAACTAGTACAATGCTCTGGAACGGTCGTGCGGCGCGGCACGCTACCCGAGGTCCTATGTTACCTCAAGCCGGCAATTCTAGTTCGCGGGGCAGCTCAAACTTCAGCTCGCGGCTCTTGTGGCGCCCGTGCAGCTGCGTCAAAAACCCGTCCAGCTCGGGCTTGTACTCCAGCCACAAGTCTTCGTGCAAGCTCTTCGGAATGAGTGAAGTAAGGCGCGTGGCCAGCCGCGCCGTGCCCACAAAGAAGCCCTGGTACACGCTGTCGAACTGTCCGGTGTAGTTCTCAAAAATCAGTCGCAGCGTGTACATGCCCAAGTCTATTTCGAGCTGCTTGCTCTTCGTAACGCGCCGGGCGCGGGTAGCTTCCTGCAGGGCGCCGCGCAAGGCTTTTACCAGGCTGCGATTGAGCAAGCGGCCGGTCACGGCCACGTTGAACAGCTCGTGAATGCGGTCGGCGCTGGTTTCGTACACGCTTTCAAGCGTCACATCGGGCAGCAGCTCAAAGCTGAACGTATCGTAGAGCTCGGCATCGCGGCGCACGGCGCGCAGCACCAGTGCCTCTTTCTCTTTGTCGGAGAGGCGAGCCAGGGCCTTTTTAAAATCGGAAGAAGGAACGGGCATTAGGAAGATGCGGGGCTTGCCCCGCCCAGTATGAAACGATAGCCAGGCTTGAAAGGCAGCAACCGGGCGCGGGCCAGCCGCGCACCTTGCGCTTACCTAGGCGCTAAGCTAGCCCCGGCTTATCGCTCTGGCCCTACCCCCCGCTGAACACCTGGCCCACCGGGCGGTTTATACAAAACGCCCTAGTGGCACTCTGCTTATTTTTTCTTTCAACAAACTTACTTATGCCTAACACCACGCCCACCTACACCAAAACCTTCACCATCGGCGGCGACCTCTCCGTCAACCGCCTGGGCTACGGCGCCATGCGCATCACGGGCGAAGGCATTTGGGGTCCGCCCGCCGACCACAACGAGTCCGTCCGGGTGCTGAAACGAGCCATTGAGCTGGGTATCAATTTTATCGACACCGCCGACAGCTACGGCCCGCACGTGTCGGAAGAGCTGATTGCCGAGGCGCTGCATCCCTACCCCCAGGGCTTGGTGGTAGCCACCAAAGGCGGCCTGCTGCGCACCGGCCCCAACCAGTGGCCCATCGATGCCAGCCCCAAGCACCTCGAAGAAGCCCTGCACGGCAGCCTCAAGCGCCTGAAAGTCGAGCAAATTGACCTCTACCAGCTGCACCGCGTCGACCCGAACGTACCGTTTGAGCAGACGCTCGAATTCTTGCAAAAAGCGCAGCAGCAAGGCCTCGTGAAGCACATTGGTTTGTCGGAAGTTGACGTAGACCAAATTAAAAAGGCGCAGGAATACGTCAAAGTCGTGTCGGTGCAGAACATGTACAGCGTCGACAACCGCAAGTGGGAGGCCGAGCTGACTTACTGCGAAGAGCAAAATATGGCCTTTATTCCGTGGTTTCCGCTTGGGGGCGGCAATCCGCAGGCGCTGGCCGCGCTCGACAAGCTGGCCAAGCAGCACCAAGCCTCGGCCCAACAAGTGGCCCTGAGCTGGCTGCTGCACCGCTCGCCCAACATCCTGCTCATTCCCGGAACTTCCAAAGTGAAGCACCTCGAAGAGAATATGAAAGCGGCCGACATTGTGCTTTCTGAAAGCGACCTGGCCGAGCTGGAAGTAGTTGGGGCCGTGGATAATAAATGACGCAGCCAGCCTTTCTATCATTACCACGTAGCCTCAATCGAAACTATGAAATACAACCTGCTGGGCAACACTGGCCTGAAAGTATCGGAAATCTGCCTCGGCACCATGACCTTCGGCGGCAAGGGCTGGGCGGCCGCCATCGGCAACCTCGAACAGCCGGCCGTTGATGAGATTATGAAGCGCTCCATCGAAGCGGGCATCAACTTCATCGACACGGCCAATGTGTACTCCGAAGGCTTGTCGGAAGAGCTTACCGGCCAGTCTATCCACAACCTGGGGGTAGACCGCGACAGCCTGGTGCTGGCCACCAAAGTGCGCGGCAAAATGGGCGAGGGCCCCAACGATAGTGGCCTGACGCGCAAGCACATTATTGCCCAGGCCGAGGCCAGCCTCCGGCGCCTCAAAACCGATTATATCGACCTCTACCAAATTCATAGCTACGACCCGCTGACGCCGCTCGACGAAACCCTGCGCGCCCTCGACGACCTTGTGCGCAGCGGCAAGGTGCGCTACATCGGGGCCAGCAACGTGGCCGCCTGGCAGCTCATGAAGGCACTCGACTACTCGCACTTCAACCACTTGGAGCGGTTCGTGTCGCTGCAAGCCTACTACACCATCGCGGGCCGCGATTTGGAGCGCGAGCTAGTGCCGCTGCTGCAAGACCAGAAAGTGGGCCTCTTGGTGTGGAGCCCGCTGGCCGGCGGCTTTCTCACCGGCAAGTACACCCGCGAAAACCAGAAAGCCGAAGATTCACGCCGCTCGGGCTTCGACTTTCCGCCCGTCAATAAAGAGCTGGCCTTCAGTATTATTGATAAGCTGCAACAGATAGCCGACGCCAAAGGCAGCTCGGTAGCTTCGCTGGCGCTGGCCTGGCTGCTGCACCAAAAAGTGGTGACGAGCATCATTATCGGGGCCAAGAGAATGGAGCAGCTCGAAGACAACCTCAAGGCCGTCGACGTGCAGTTCTCGCCCGAGGAGCTGCAGCAGCTTGATGAAATAAGCAAGCTGGCCCCCGAGTACCCCGGCTGGATGCTGGAATTTACGGGCGGCGACCGCAAGGCAGAATAACTACTACTGAAAAAACTAAAAAGAACGTTATGCTGCGTTTTGCTCGGCATGACGTTCTTTTTTCATTCTTCAACTGGCTACTTTATTCCAATCCCTACCCCCTTTGGCGAAACGAAACGGCCGCAAAGCGGGTTATTAAGTGCCCTGCTTCCACCGTCGAGGCAGGCTGCCGTATTTTTGTGTATTATGGCTTACCCCGCTACTCGCCCGCAAACTGATTATCAGGACGATGTCCTCTTGCTCGAAGAAGAGTTGGAACTACGCACCCTCGTAGTTTACAACGATGATGTAAACACCTTCGAGCACGTCATTCAAACGCTCATCGACGTGTGCGACCACGAGCCCGAGCAGGCTGAGCAATGCACCTTGCTCATCCACCACAAAGGCAAATGCGCGGTCAAAAACGGCACGTTTGATGAGTTAGAGCCGCGCTGCTCGGCCATTCACGACCGGGGTATTTCGGCGGATATTGTGTAGAGTGGTTAGCTGTTAGCGCAGGCTCGAATTGCCCGGCTTAGTAGCTACCTGGAAAGACGCAGCCATCGAGCGGGAGACACGCTTGCGCGACGAATTAGAGGCCTGGAAGACGAAACGCCCGATATTATCCGTCGTAGTGCCGAGCTGGGACGATTTGAGCGCGAGCTTGCAACAGCTGAGCGACTACAAGCAGAACTTGAACGTATGGAGCCAACAGTTGCATCAGCGGAAGAAGCTGCTGGCCAACGCCGAGCAGACCATGCAAGCCGAGTGGCAGCGCGTGAACGCGAAGCCGAGCTTGTTGGCGCTGCACAGTGCCGAGCAGAGACAGGACTGGCTGAAGAAATCGCTGCTGCTACGGCTTATCTGGCGCGATTTACTCCCACTTATGAAGCGCTGCGCGCTGCTAAAGGTCGAGCTATTGACCGGCGGTTTTCTCACCGTTGAAGAATACTCGGAAATTGACGTGGTATGGGCTGCCGTCGAACTTTCCTAAACTCTTTATCAAACCCATAGTAGCGCTTAGGCAAAGCGTCTAGGGTTATTAGCTAATAGCCCGAAAAAGTGATTGGCAACTTAGAGTATTTACAACGGCGGGTGCTGTCTTGGGCAGGGAAAGGTTTAATCCAGTGCGGCAAAGTCGCTGGCCGACAGGTACTGGTCGGCCGCCCGGTTTTCCTGCACATGGGCAACGCAACGGGCTTTAGGATTGGCCAGCACATGGTCGTGGTATACGCTTCTCGCCTGAGTGAGCTAGTTACCTGAGTGAGCTAGTTACCTGAGTGAGCTAGTTACCTGAGTGAGCTAGTTAGCAGTAGAGAAATAGAGATTTTTACTACCTGCCAATGCTACTCCAATAAGGGTCAGCCTAAAGTCCTCCTAAAAAAGCGCCTCCACAAGCTAGAAACGCCCCTGACAAAAGCATCTAATAAGGACCTTCCGTTGCGGTCTATGAGCACATCCCGGCCGCCGATGGCCGAGCCGTAATCGCTGGTACGCTCCCCTTGCCCAATGACATAGCCCAAGGAGGACGCCAGCCGTCACCTAGCGCCCCGCCGGCTGGTGCTGGGCGATGACTTCCTGCGTTCCTTGCGCCACTTCCCTCCCGTTATTCTCACCACGGCCTACCCGGAGTACGCCCTCGATGGTTTCGAACTCGACGTGGTGGACTATCTACTAAGACCCATCGCCTTCGAGCGTTTTCTACGGGATATAAGCAAGGTGGTGGGGCGGTAGATACCGCTATCATGCCGCCGCGGCCACCTATTCCATCGCTAGTGGAGCCAGTTGAGGCGTTCATCTACGTGCGCACCGACCGGCGGGCCGTGAAGGCGATACTACGCGACATTCAGTGTGTAGAAAGCCAGAAGGACTACGTACGCATCGTCACGAGCACCGACAAGTTCTTATTGATAAAGTAGTCGCTCAGCAGCTTGCCCGAGTTGCTGCCCGCCGACCAGTTCTTGCGTATCCACCGCTCCGCTATCATGGGGCTGCGCCATATCCAGGCCTACAATGCGCAACACCTGGAAGTTGCCAGGCAGGACCTACCCGTCGGGAGCCTCTACCGGAAGGATGTGCAACGAAGCATAGGTGGATAAAATCGAGCTGGGCAGGCCAAACATCTCACGTATTTCAGCAGCTTACTTAAGCGTAATACCAGCTTTTAACCAGCTATTCAGGAATGAATAGGTTCTTCAAACGCTTAGCATCCTGCCGTACTGCGTTTACCCCTATTTTACCTAGGCTGGCTCAATGTGCCCGCGTGAACTCATCGTACACGGCCTTGGCAATGGTGGCAATGACCCGCTCTCTGGTCGCGGTATCAGCATAAGAGTCAGCAACAAAAACGGCGAGCGCCACGTGCTGGCCATTAGGCAGCAGGATGATGCCCACGTCATTGAGGGCAGGTGATAGTCCGTGCGCATTGGTAGCCGAAGTGCCCGTGCGGTGGGCGACGGGCGTGCCGACCGGCAGTAGGC
>CALMOO010000649.1:224-1354 GCA_937871705.1 uncultured Hymenobacter sp. | reverse complement strand
GTCCTTAATCACGCATTCAACAACGACACTTCGCCCGCTCGCTACGACGCCGAGGCCGCTAAATTGGCCTGTGAGCGCACGCTACGATTGTTTAAGGAAAAGCTCGGCTAATTAACTCAACATCATTTATGTGGTCAGAATTACGCAAAGACATCGAAGCAATTCGCCAAGAACTCGACATTCCTGAAAGCGACTTTCGCGCCTTACCACATACCACCGACTGGCACCTGTTAGAAGAGCGTATTTTTAGCTCCTTCTGCCTGATACAAGGCAGGAGTAGGCCTTATTGGCTTTGGGATAAATTAAGCCAAGAGAGCTACGGGCTTTCATTGAGTTATTATCCGGATGAGATTCTTAACCAGCTTGTTCCGGCCACGGAAACCGTTTGGTTTATGGCGTGTGATGGGAAGGATTTCGTGTTTTATCAAGGCAAAGTCGAGGCCATTCAGAAGATTATCCCCGAGTGCACCTACCTGGATGAGTACTATTTAATAAACAAGAAGTATGAATGGCTGCTATCTGTTAATCACCACAACAGCTTGGTCGGCACTGGCGAGTTTATCTTGAATCAGCTCCAAGCGTTCGCGCAACGCTCTTCGCAGACCCTCACACCAATTTATCCGGCGTAATCGGCAATTCCCTGATGCGCTTGCCGGTGGCATGATACACGGCATTGGCAACAGCGGCCGTGAAGCCAACAATACCAATCTCACCCAGGCCTTTAGCGCCCATCGGGTCTAAGTACTCATCTGGCTGGTCGATAAAAAGCACCTCGATGTTGGTGGGAATGTCGGCATTGACGGGCACGTGGTAGTTGGCCAGTTCGTGGTTGGTGATGCGGCCAAAGCGGTGGTCGAGCACCGCGTCTTCCATCAGGGCCAGGCCGATTCCCCAGGTGATGGCTCCGTACACTTGGCTGCGGGCGGTTTGGTGATTCATAATGCGGCCCGCGTCAATGGCCGACACCACGCGGCTCACGCGCACCTCGCCGGTATGGGCATTGACGTGCACCTCCACGAAGTTGGCGCAAAACGACTTACTGGCTTTCGGACCTTTCTCAGGCACTTCGGGCGACTCGTGGGTGACTTCGAGCAGCGGCTGGCCGTGCTGGGCCAGCACCTGGCCGTAGG
>CALMOO010000649.1:0-214 GCA_937871705.1 uncultured Hymenobacter sp. | reverse complement strand
GCTAGTAGCAGGTTGCCGCCTCAGGCGCAGAGTGCCATTCGCCGTAAGAAAGTCGGCTGGCTGCGCTTTAGCAAACGGCGACGTCGGCGCGCTGATGGCCAGCGCGATAAGCTGCTGCCGCAGCTCCACGCAGGTATCGTGCACAGCGGCGCCCACCGAGGCCACCGTGTGCGAGCCAAACTGGCCCGGCGCGGGGGGTAGGGACGAGGCGCTA
>CALMOO010000648.1 GCA_937871705.1 uncultured Hymenobacter sp. | reverse complement strand
GTAAAGAGCAGCACTCGAAAATCCATGGCCAGGCTCATGTTTTCGATGTAGAGAATATCAAATTTGAGGCGCTCAACCATCTCGGCCACGGTTTGGGCGTAGCCGTACTTAACCTGGCCCAGCGACGTGAGGCCGGGGCGCACGCGGTGCAAGTGGCGGTAATGGGGCGCGATTTGGATTATCTGGTCAATGAAAAACCGGCGCTCAGGGCGCGGTCCCACCAAGCTCATTTCGCCCTTGAGCACGTTCCAAAACTGCGGAAACTCATCGAGGCGCACCTTGCGCATAAAGCGCCCCCAGCGGGTGATGCGCGGGTCGCGGTCGGCGCTCAGCAAGGGGCCCAGCTGCTCGGCATCGACGTACATCGAGCGAAACTTGATAATGGAAAACGGCACCTCATTTTTGCCGATGCGCTCCTGCCGGTAAAAAACTGGTCCTGGCGACGTCCATTTAACGATGAGCGCCGTGATGATATATACCGGCGAGGCCAGCAGCATAAACAAGGCGGCGCTCACCACATCGATTACCCGCTTAAGGACCTGCTGCCACACGGGCAGCAGGTCGCGCTTAATCTCGATGAGCGGCGTGCCGAATAAGTAGTTGACTTTCACCGACCCTAGCAGCATCTGGTACAAGTCGGGCAGGATGCTGATGCGAACCGGCTCGCCTTCCAGCAAGGCCAGAATTTCCTGAATGCGGCGATGCTCGCTGGGCTCTAGGGCAATAACTACCTGCTCGATTTGCATTGCCTGAATGAGGGCCGGCAGCTGCTGGTAGGAGCCCGGCGCAGGCAGTGCCTGGGCCAGTTCGGCATCTACGGTGTCGCCCATCGGCACGAAGCCCACCAACCGCAGCCCCAGGTGCTGGCCCGTGCGGCGCAAGTCGCGCAGGGTATTCAAAGCCAAAGCATTAGCTCCAATCAGCAGGGTAGGAAATGAGATAACGCCCCCGCGTACCAAGCGCTGAATACTACTGACAGCCCAGATGCGTAGCACCAGCGTAAACGTGAAATGCAGCACAAAATAGGCCGAAACTGTCTTGTAGTAGAGCTGGTAGGTGCTCACGCCATCGTCGAGCAGCAGGGCAAAGAAGATGCTAACGACGCCCAGCGCCGACACCTGCACAATGCGGAAAACTTCGGTCAGGCGCGACTTGCGAAAGATGTCGCGGTACTGGCCCAGCAGGCTGTAGAGCAAGGTCCAGAAGGTGGCTATCATCAGGGCCGCCCCCACCACGTCCATCGCCACCGTTTCGGTGAAGTGGTAGCCCGTAAGCTCGTGCAGCAAGTACTTGCGCAGCAGAAAAAAAGCTACCCAGGCCAACAGCGCCGCCCCAAAATCGGCGGCCACAAGCTTGAAGTACTGAAGGCGACGAAGAAGCAAAGGGAGGGGGTAGGGCGTATTTTCGCGGCGGGCTGCGCAAAAATAGGGATTCGCTCCTTCTATCAATCAACTACTCCGCCTTATCGACCCGTTTATTCCTTCTTCCCGCGATACGTATCGGCACCGGGGCCAGCGCCGGGCGCTCGTGACGCTGCTGCGCCAGCAGCGCGGCATCCGCGATGAGCGGGTGCTGGCGGCGCTGGGCGCGGTACCGCGCCACCTCTTTTTTGAGCCGGCTTTTGAAACCCATGCTTACCAAGACAAGGCGTTTCCCATCGGCGAGGGCCAGACAATTTCGCAGCCCGCCACCGTGGCTTACCAAACCGAGCTGCTGGGCGTGCAGCCCGGCCACCGCATACTAGAAATTGGTACCGGCTCGGGCTACCAATACGCTGTACTCTGCCAACTTACTGATAACGTGCAAAGTATCGAGCTAAACACCGTGCTCTACGCCCGCGCCCGGCCGCGGCTGGCGGCTATGGGCCTGCCCACGGCCGGGCTGCACCTCGGCGATGGCTCGCTGGGCTGGCCCGCCGGCGCGCCCTACGATGGCATCCTGGTGACGGCTGGCGCCCCCGCCCTACCCCCCGCCCTGCTGCGGCAGCTGCGCATCGGTGGGCGGCTGGTGGTGCCGGTGGGGGCCGATGACCCTGGCCAGCAGCAACTGCTGCGCATCACGCGCGAGGGTCCCGAAGCTTATGTCCGTGAAGAGTTCGGCGGCTGCCGCTTCGTGCCGCTGCTGGGCGCGGCGGGATGGAAGGCTTGATTCAATCATCT
>CALMOO010000647.1 GCA_937871705.1 uncultured Hymenobacter sp. | reverse complement strand
ATATTACACAGCCCAATGGCTTGATGCTCATTATCAACCCAGCTTTTGAGTACGGCGAAGTCGAAACCGGCGAGCAGTTGACTGATGACGAGTTGAGCTACCTTTCGGCGTTTGGCAAGCGCCGGGGCGTGTACCTTAACGAAGGCTTTATTGCGCTACGGCGTGACGGCGGCAACCACGTAGCCGCGCCCGTGTGCCGGGCGGCCAGCACTACCCTAGTTATTTCGCCCAGCAACGAGCTGGTGCTGCCCTGCTACCACCTCGGCGAGCAAAAATTTCCTGTTGGCGGTCAGCTTTTTGACCTGTACAACGCTCCCGAAACGCAACGCTTGGCCGCGCTCGAAGGCCGCCTACCCCCCTGCGAGGGCTGCACCATCAACTGCTACATGCAGCCCAGCTTTGCCGTCGAAACCAGCAAGTACTTCTGGGAAGCCTTGCCGAGTACCCTGAAGTACAACTGGGAAAAAGGCACTTGGAAGCGGCTTTTGTCATTTAGCAATTAATAATTTTCAGCCGAAACGTCCTATTTCTAGGATTGATAACTGATAATATGCCCGCTCTCATTTTGCCTGTTCACGAGATTTTGCCTACTATCGGCCCCGACTGCTTCCTGGCCGACAACGCGACCATCGTTGGCGACGTGGTGCTGGGTAGGGGCTGCACGGTGTGGTTCACAGCCGTTATCCGGGGCGATGTGAACAGCATTCGCATTGGGGAGGAAACCAACATTCAGGATGGTGCCGTGCTGCACTGCACCTATGAGCGGGCCGCGCTGACCATTGGTGCGCGCGTCAGCATCGGCCACCGGGCGCTAGTGCACGGCTGCACCATTGAGGATGACGTGCTCATCGGCATGGGCGCCATCGTGATGGACCACGCGGTAGTCGGCGCCGGCTGTCTCATCGCGGCCGGCGCCGTAGTCCTCGAAAATACTATTTGCGAGCCCGGCTACCTCTACGCCGGTGTGCCGGCCAAGAAAATCAAGCCCGTGACCGAAGCGCAAGCCGCTGGCTTGCGCCGCACGGCCGCCAACTACCAACTGTACGCCAGCTGGTTTTGAGTAGCTGGTGGTAGCTAGCCTATTAATTCCGTATCAGTGTAAAGTCTTCGGCAGACAGGTAGAATACTCATTTCTAAACTTGTTGAATCGAAAAACTACTGGCTTAGTATGAATTGATAAGAGTTGCTAAAGTCTAATAAATTAACATTTAGGGTAGTTAATAGCTGTTTTGGGGGCGTGCTTTGACTGTTGAATTCTCAACTGAACAGTTCATATGCGTTGCTCGTTTTCCAGGCTTTTTTTGTTGCTAGCCGTTAGCTTAGCGGCCTGCCACCGGTCTAGTTATCAATTTCAAAGCTCGATAGCACCTAGCCAACTATTACATTCAATACCGATGCTGGAAAGCGCCGCGGTGTCGTCTACGCTTCCTCCATGTGCCTTGAGTAGCAGAAGCCGTCCTCGACTTATACATACACCCAGCCATTCGCTAAAGCAAGTGGTTGTTTTAAGCATTAAAGCGCCTCACCTACTGCCACATCAGGCAAGCAGCGAAGCCACTAGCTTATCAGCCAGTGTGCAGGCGCGGCCGCAGTTCTCGCCTAGCGGCGACCAGCCAGTACGACACCGCTCGCAAGGTGTCGCGTTGCTGCTAGCGCTATTGAGTATCACGTATATACCGCTTAGCCTGCACAATTTTTATTTGGGATACTATGGCCGAGGTGCTGCCGCTATAGCGCTGTCAATAATAGGCTTGTTCCTATTGCTTGCTGGCTCAATAAGCTTCCCTTTCGGAGGAGGATTAACCCCTATTGGCTACGTTGGATTACTGATGTTAGCCGGATGGTTTATCTGGCAAGTATCCGACCTCGTCCGAACTATTACCCGTGACCTGAAGCCTAAGAATGGGGAGTACAATAATCGCTTCTTCTAATTAGGCATGTTAAGTCCCGAGCGGGTCGTCTTCGGGCGAGGTAGCCGGCACCAGCACCCGCAGTTGCACCATCTCGACCAAGCGGCCGGCGCGGCTCAGCACCCGAAACTCGTAGGGGTCGAGCACGGCCACGTCGCCGACCTCCGGGATGTTGCCGTAGAGCACGTTGAGCAGGCCGCCTACCGTTTCATAATCATCGCCTTCGGGGAGGGGGTAGGGCAGGTATTCGTTGGCATCGGAGATGGCGGTGGAAGTGTTGACGCGGTACTCCGACTCCGATATTTTCTCCACTACTGGCACCTCGTTGTCGTACTCATCCTGGATTTCGCCTACTAGCTCTTCCATAATGTCCTCGATGGTGACAATGCCCGACACGCCGCCAAACTCGTCGCTCACGATGGCCATCACAATGTGCTTGCGCTGAAACTGGCGCAGCAAGCGGTTAATTTTCTTGGTCTCAGGCACGAAGTAGGCTGGGCGCATGATGCGAGCTAGCTCTAGCGGCTCGCCGCGCCGGATAATGGGCAGCAAGTCCTTCACGTTGAGCACGCCCACAATATTATCGATGTTGCCCTCGTAGACGGGTAGGCGTGAGTAGCCTTCGCTAAAAATGGTTTCGAGCAGCTTGTCTTCTAGCGCGTTCACGTCGAGGGCGGCGAGCTTGGTGCGCGGCACCATGATTTGCTTCACCATGCGGTCGTTAAACTGAAAGACATTTTCAATCAGCTCGTGCTCAGAATCTTGTATTTCGCCGCTTTCCTTGCTTTGGTCGATGAGCAGGCGTAGCTCGTCGGATGTATGCGCCTCGTTGCCGTGCACATTGTCGATGCCCACAGCGCCCAGCAGCAGGTTAGAAGACTTCGACAAAATCCAGTTGAGTGGCAGCGTAGCGTAGTAAAATGCCCGTAGCGGCAGTACCAGCGCCAGGCTCACGGCCTCGGGCCGCTGAATGGCCAGGGCTTTTGGAAACAGCTCGCCGAAAAGCACGTGCAGGAAAGTAAGCATGATAAGCCCCACCGCAACGGCAATACTGTGGGCCGTAACATCGCTGATAGCCAGCCCCAAGCGTGGTAGTAGGTTGAGTACGACCTCCGTAAATAGCTCCTCGCCAATGGCGCCCAGCAGCAGCGACGCCAGCGTGACGCCTAGCTGCGTGGCCGAAAGATAATTGTAGAGGTGCTTGATAACGCCCAGTGCCTGGCCAGCCAGGCGGCTTCCTTCTTTAGCCTTGACCTCGAGCTGCGACAACCGCACTCGGATAAGCGAAAACTCGGCGGCAACGAAGAAGGCGTTGACCAGCACCAGCAATAGGGTAAGTAGTATTTTAAAGCCCATGTAGTCGGCTCCCCTCAGACGCAAACGGTCGGGTAGCCTTTGTAACTTCAAAAGTACGAAGTTTGAGAGGGCAAGTTGGCGCTAGCCTATCGAAGTAGTCGCCATTAGGCCTGAGTAATAGCTAAATTTGCAGTTAATCTGTTAAGGAAGCATGAAATATTTCTGGTTTTTTGGTCTATTAGTTAGCGCACTGGTGCTGAGTCGCTTGGGTAGTGCCCAGGTGCTCACGCCCACGCACCTGAGCACGGCTCTGAGCCAGCCCAAGGCAGCAGTTGGCACCGAGATAGAATTGATTGTCAATGCCCGCATTCAGGAAAAGTGGCACCTCTACGCTTCCGATTTCAGCGAAGACGTGGGCCCGACAGTCTTCACCCTCAAGTTTCAGCCCAACCCGGCCTACGAGCTGGTAGGCAAGCTAGAGTCGGTGAAATCGCACCACACGCAGGACCCGGTTTTTAAGGGCGAAATTTCCTACTGGGAGACTACTGGCCAGATGCGCCAGCGCATCAAGGTATTGCAGCCCGGCGCGCTCACCATCAAGGCTGATGCCGATTACCAAACATGCACCGACGTAGACGGCCGCTGCGTGCCCGGCAGCGAGGCGCTCACATTTGGTCCGCTTACCGTAACGGCGGGGGGGAGCCCTGCAGTGGGCCCCACCCCCCCTCCGCCCGCTCCCGTAGCCCGTGCCCGT
>CALMOO010000646.1 GCA_937871705.1 uncultured Hymenobacter sp. | reverse complement strand
CGATGGCACGACGGCGCTGGCCGGCACCTACTTCAGCAACGACCACCGCTACCTGGCCTACGCCACCAGCGGCGGCGGCTCGGACTGGCAAAAAGTGCATTTGCTCGACATGCAAACCCGCCTACCCCTCTCCGACGAGCTAAATTGGGTGAAGGTGTCGGGTGTGTCGTGGGCCGGCCACGGCTTCTACTACAGCGGCTACGACGCGCCTAAGGCGGGCGAAAACTCGCTGGCCGGCAAGAACGAGTTTCACAAAGTGTACTACCACCAGCTGGGCACGCCGCAGAGCCACGACAAAGTAGTGTACGAAGACAAGGCCAAGGCGCTGGGCTTCCGCATCGCGGGCGTGACGGAGGACGAGCGCTTCCTGTGCCTGTCGCTGACCGATAGTCACGCCGACGGCAACCAGCTGCTGGTGCGCGACCTCACCGACCCCAAGCAGGCCCACACCTGGACCACGGTGCAGGCCAGCTACGAGTTCGACACGAGTGTAATCGGCAACGTGGGCGGCGAACTGCTGGTGTACACCAACGACCACGCGCCCAACTACCGAGTGGTGCGCATCGACCCCAAGCACCCGCAACCGGCCGATTGGAAAGTCTTTATCTCAGAGGCTGATACTAAGCTGGAAAGTGTCAGCCAGGCCGGGGGCTACATTACGGCTACCTACTTGCGCGATGCCAGCTCACAGGTGAAGGTGTACAACGAAAAAGGCAAGTACCAGCAGGAAGTAACGCTACCCGCCATCGGCTCGGCCGTGGGCTTTGGCGGGCGGCGCACCGACAAGGAGCTGTACTATGCCTTCACGTCGTTTACCTACCCCACCACCATCTACAAGTACGACCCGGCCACCAACCAGAGCACCGTATTTAAGGCGCCTAAGGTGGACGTGAACCCAGACAACTACTTGACTACCCAGGTGTTCTACGCTAGCAAGGACGGTACGAAGATTCCGATGTTCATCACCCACAAAAAGGGGGTGAAGCTGAACGGCAAGAACCCGACCTACCTCTACGCCTACGGCGGATTTAACGTGTCGGTGACGCCCGCCTTCTCGGCGGCGCGCATGCTGTGGCTGGAGAATGGCGGCGTGCTGGCCATCCCGAACCTGCGCGGCGGCGGCGAGTACGGCGAGGCCTGGCACAAAGCCGGTATGACGCCCAATAAGCAGAACGTGTTCGACGATTTTATCGCGGCCGCCGAATACCTTAAAGTGCTGAACTATACTAGTGCCGACTACCTCGCCATCGCAGGCGGCTCGAACGGCGGTCTACTCGTGGGCGCCACCATGACGCAGCGGCCCGACCTCTGCAAAGTGGCGTTTCCGGCCGTAGGCGTCATGGATATGCTGCGCTACCAGAAGTTTACCATCGGCTGGAACTGGGCACCCGAGTACGGCACCTCCGACGATAAGGCGCAGTTTGCGAACCTATACCAGTTCTCGCCGCTGCATACCCTGAAGCCCGGCACCGTCTACCCCGCTACCCTCATCACAACGGCCGACCACGACGACCGCGTAGTGCCCGCGCACTCCTTCAAGTTTGCCGCCCAGCTGCAAGCCGACCAGGCGAGCCCGAACCCTACCCTCATCCGCATTGACGTGAACGCCGGCCACGGCGCCGGCAAAAGCACCAAGCTGCAAATCGACGAGTGGGCCGACATCTGGAGCTTCGCCTTCTACAATATGGGCGTCACGCCTATGAAATAGCTTAATAATCCATGGAGCACTAAACACAAAGGGCCGACGGATTTTCACCCGTCGGCCCTTTGTGTTTAGTGCTCCATGGGTTATTCCACCACTTCCAGCACGGTGCGGAAGGAGACGTAGTTGCCCTTGAATTTTTGGTCCATCTCTTCGCGCAGAGCGGGCGCAAAGTGCTCTTGGTACGCTTCTAGCTGCTCCAGGCTGACGGCGAAATACTGCGCGGCGTACGTAATGCCATTGTCCTCCTCGTTAAGCAGGCGCAACAGTTGGCTTTTGATAAAGCAGCCGGTACCGACTACCTCGGCCATGTGGTGGTTGCGCATATAGGCCACCCATTCCTCCGCAATGCGGGGCTCTATGCTGGTGGTGACGTTGTAAAGAATCATAAGCAAGAAAAATTAGCGAACGGATGCGGATGATACCCGCACCAGCTCAGACGCGCATGGCGTCGAATTGGAAGTCGTTAATACGGGCTTGAATGTCTTTCGGCGACAGCTTCTCGCTGGCCGCGGCTTGGGCCAAGGCGGGTAGCTCCTGGTCGCCGGCCAGGCGCAGAGCCAGAATTTGGGCGAGCGTCAGGTCTTTTTCGAGGGTGGCGAAGCGCTGGCCGCTTACTTCAAAATAGCGCTGGCGCACCTCGAGCCGGGCAATGCGGTCT
>CALMOO010000645.1:1126-2253 GCA_937871705.1 uncultured Hymenobacter sp. | reverse complement strand
GCTCTACGGTAATATTATTTACCACAAAGCGCCCATTATGATGCGGCAGCTAGAGCAGCTAATGGGCGAGCAGGACTTTCGGGCGGGCGTGCAGGAGTATTTGAAGAAGTACGCCCACGGCAACGCAACCTGGCCCGACCTCATCGCCATTCTGGACGCCCATACGCCCGCCGACTTGCAAGCCTGGAACCAGGTGTGGGTGAACCAGCCCGGCCGGCCAGCATTCACCTACGAGCTGCAAGGAGAAGACGGCAAAATCACGCAACTACTTATTAAACAACACGCCGAAGATGGCTCGGAGCGCATCTGGCCCCAGCGGTTCGACCTCACATTGGTGTCGGCTACGGGACAAGTTGTGCAAACCGGCGATGTCAGCTCCGACCAGGCTACGGTGGCGGTGCCCTGGGCTGCGGGCAAACCCATGCCAAGCTACGTGCTGCTGAACACGCACGGCTTGGGCTACGGCGTGTTTCCGGTGGCTGAGCACTTGGTAAGCAACTTGCCAGAGCTGACGGCACACGGGCTGCTGCGCGACCAGCCCAGCGTGCGGGCCGCTACCTATATCTCGCTTTATGAGAACATGCTGCGTGGCAAGGGCAAGTCGCCGCGCGAGCTACTGGCTATTTATGAGCGCCAGCTGGCCAGTGAGCGCACCGATTTGAATATCAAGCTACTTACTGGGCAGATGAGTGATATTTTCTGGAAATTCACGCCCCCATCAGCGTGGGCTGGATTAGCGCCTGGCCTAGAAGATGCCTTGTGGCAGGCCATGCTGGCGCAGCCCCGGCCCGGCGAGCAAAAGCTCTTTTTCAAAGCTTACCAAAGCCTTGCGCTAAGCCCAGCGGCGCAAACGCGGCTGTATCAAATCTGGCAGACGCAGAAGGGACCGGCGCAAGTAAAGCTCACGGAGGATGACTACACCAGCTTGGCTTTGTCGCTGGCGGTGCGTGATTATGCTGGCACGCAACCTATTCTGCCTCAGCAACTAGCGCGCATCAAGAACGTGGACCGCCGCCAGCGCTTGGAGTTTATGATGCCGGCGCTTTCGCCCGATGTGGCCGTGCGCGATGCCTTTTTCGCTTCGCTGAAAGACGAGAAGAACCGCGAAAAAGAAGCGTGGGTAACGT
>CALMOO010000645.1:0-1116 GCA_937871705.1 uncultured Hymenobacter sp. | reverse complement strand
GGGCTACTTGCACCACCCATTGCGCCAAGCTACTTCCGAGAAATACTTGCCGGCTAGCTTGACGCTACTTGCTGAAATTCAGGCCACAGGTGATATTTTTTTCCCGGCATCGTGGCTGCAAGCTACGCTGGGCTCGTATCAGTCGGCCACTGCGGCCCAAATGGTGCGAACCTTCCTGGATGCCAACCCTACCCCTGCCTACAACCCGCAGCTCCGGGCCAAGCTGCTGCAAGCGGCCGATGACCTGTTCCGGGCCCAGAGACTGTAGCGTGGACTTTGTAGTCCGCGCCAGCGCTGCATCGGGTAGCCCGCGGGCGTAGACTGCACCGGCTGCGCTACCGGCCGCACGTTTGTTAGTACCGAACTTTACGGCTTTATTTTGCTTCTATAGGTAATGCTTGATTACGAAATTCACGAATACCCTAATGGCATCCGCCTCTTACATAAGCAGGTGCCGCATACCAAGATTGCGCATTGTGGCTTTTTGCTCGACATCGGCTCGCGCGATGAAAAGCCCCACCAGCAGGGCCTGGCCCACTTTTGGGAGCACATGGCCTTTAAAGGCACGCACAAGCGCAAGTCGTTTCACATCCTGAACCGCCTCGAAACCGTGGGCGGCGAACTGAATGCCTACACGACGAAGGAGAAAATCTGTTTTTATGCGACGCTGCTCAGCACGCACTTTGAGCGGGCATTTGAATTGCTCACGGACCTCACTTTCAACTCTACGTTTCCTGGTCGCGAGGTAGAGAAGGAGCGCGGGGTGATTCTGGAAGAAATGAGCATGTACCAGGACGCGCCGGAGGATGCTATTATCGACGACTTCGACACCGTTGTGTTTGGCCAGCACCCGCTAGGCGTCAACATCTTGGGTACGCGCGAAAGCGTGAGCGGCTTCCAGAGCGAGGACTTCCACACGTTTTACAACGAAAACGTGCGCACCGACCGGCTGATTTTCAGTTCGGTGAGCAATTTACCATTTAAGGAAGTGAAGCGCCTTGCCGACAAGCTACTGGCGCCCCTACCCCCCCGGCTGGGGCCAAGGCCGCGCGAGCCCTTCACCGGCTACGAACGGCAAAGCCAGACCGAAGCGCGGCCTATTTCGCAGGCGCATTG
>CALMOO010000644.1 GCA_937871705.1 uncultured Hymenobacter sp. | reverse complement strand
GCACTAGCTACGGGCTATGAAGAAGGAAGATATTCATTTCGGCGATTGGCACCGCTGGATATTTGGCACTACCCCCCCCGCTTTCACGTGGGAGGTCGCCATTCGGGCCGCGCTGATTTTTATTATCATGCTGGCCTTCGTGCGCTGGCTGGGCCGACGCATGAAGGGCCAGATATCGGCCAGCGAGCTGGCCGTGGTCCTGACTCTCGGGGCCATTATTGCCGCACCCATGCAGAAAGCGACTGCCGGCTTGCTGCCGAGCATCGTGGTGCTGCTGGCCGTGCTTGGCATGCACCGCTTTATGAACTGGCTGGCGTTTAAATACCGCAAGGTTGAGATAGCTGAGCAAGGCAAGATGGCCATGCTGGTGCGTGATGGCTGTCTGGATTTGAAGCAGATGCACACGTATGCGCTGTCGCAGGAGCAGCTATTTGGTTTGTTGCGCAACGAGAGCATTGCTCAGCTCGGCGAGCTGCGCCGTGTATACATGGAAGCTAATGGGCGCCTCAGCTTATATAAGCTGGCAGAGCCTCGGCCGGGGCTGAGCGTGCTGCCTCACGACGACTACCCCCCGGCGGCCGTTACTGGCCCGGCCCACGACCTTGAGGTGTGCGGCACCTGCGGCCACGTGCCCAGCCCCACCGAACACGCAGGCACCCGCTGTAGCAACTGTGGCTACCAAAACTGGCTGCCAGCTACCGTTTAACAAGCTTAGTACAGCAATGAGGGAAAGTGCTAATGAGCAGGTACTGCCTCGTTAGCGGGTAGCTTGTTGCTGGTCATATAGCTATTTTATTTTGTTTAAAAATCTGATTATCATTACGTATGCCCCCGCCCCCCCCTCCGCATCTTACTGATTATATGCGCATCCTGATGGGAGATGTGCCCTGGAGCTTTCTGCTTGAAGCGGCTATTCGACTGGTGCTGATGTACCTGCTGCTGCTGACCAGCCTGCGCTTGCTGGGCAAGCGCATGGCCGGCATGCTCAGCCGCACCGAGCTGGCCGCGCTGATGTCGATGGCCGCTGCTATTGGTATTCCGCTGCTCTCACCCGACCAGGGAATTCTGGCTCCCGTAGTTATTGCGGTAGTCGTGGTAGGCATCCATTACCTAGTGACGCAATGGACCGCCCGCAGCCCCACCGCCGAGCATTTTGTTCAAAGCAACTACATCACAGTAGTGGCCGATGGCGTACTGCAGCTCGACAACATGGAGGCCGTGGTAGTGTCGCAGGAGCGGTTGTTTGCCCAGCTGCGGAGTAGCAGTATGGAGCAGCTAGGCCAAGTGCACCGCCTCTATATGGAAGCTAATGGCACCTTTAGCCTGGTGAAAGCAGCCGAGCCCAAGCCCGGCTTGTCGCTGCTGCCGAGGTGGGATGAAGACTTTCGGAAAGGGCAGCCAGTGGCACCCGGTGTATTTGTGTGCCGCAATTGTGGCCAGATAGAGCCAGCGGCGCAATTGCCTACTACCCCCTGCCCGCACTGCAGCGCGCAGCTATGGGACACTGCCGTGGAGGCTGATAAAGCTAGTAAATAATGCTGCGACTCGCCGGGCGCCGCCCACTGCTGACCCCGCGGTACTTACCCTTACGACACGGTGGCGCTTAGACTAACGCTGTAAGACAAGTAGTTAAAAATTTGGCAACCCGCAATTTGCATACCTAGTAAGAAGAACCCAGGATAAAAGCCTAGGCCTTATCCGTGGCCGGCTCTGAGCAGAGCGAGTGCCCTGAACTATCTGGTTACGCTATGAAGAATACCGCAAACGTAGAAATCTGGGGCGGCGTAGAATGCACTTGCCGCCGCGTAGGTGATGACTACTCGTACCAGCTAACGCGCAATGGCCACCGCACCCGGCTCGACGACCTCGACCGCTTTGCCGAGCTTGGCCTGCGCACCCTGCGCTACCCCGTGCTCTGGGAGGAGGTAGCGCCCGAAAGCCTCGATAACCTTAATTGGGAATGGCCCGATGAGCGCCTACCCCGCCTGCGAGAGCTAGGTATCGAGCCAATAGTGGGCTTGGTACACCACGGCAGCGGGCCGCGCTACACGGCCCTCGACCAGCCCAACTTTGCGCCGGAGCTTGCTCGCTACGCCCGCTTGGTGGCCGAGCGCTTTCCTTGGGTAAAATACTATACTCCTGTAAATGAGCCGCTCACGACGGCCCGCTTCAGCGGCCTCTACGGCATCTGGTTTCCGCATGGGCGTAGTGATGCCTCGTTTCTGCGCATCCTGCTGAATGAGCTACAAGCCACCCGGCTGGCGATGCTGGCCATTCGGGAAATAAACCCCGAGGCGCAACTGGTGCAAACCGAAGACTTGGGCCAAGCCCACAGTACCCCCGCGCTGGCCCAGCAGGCCGAGTTTGAAAATCACCGCCGCTGGCTGACGTTCGATATTCTGAGCGGTCGACTAACGCCTACCCACCCGCTCTGGGACTACCTGCGTAGCCACGGCATCAGCGAGGCCGAGCTGCAGGAGTTTATCGACGACCCGCTGCCGCCCGACATTATTGGCATTAATAACTACGTGACCAGCGAGCGCTACCTCGACGAGCGCGTGGACCTTTACCCCGGCCAAAGTCCCATCACGTATGCGCCCCATCACCCGTGCTACATCGATG
>CALMOO010000643.1 GCA_937871705.1 uncultured Hymenobacter sp. | reverse complement strand
GGATTAGTAATCTAACGAGAAGGAAAGATTGCCGCGCTTCATTTCGTTGCGCTCGACAGGACAGCCGGCGTTTATTTAGCTTTCACCAGTTCCACGTCAAAGCGTAGCACGGCATTAGCCGGAATGTCGCCGCCTGCGCCGCGCTCGCCGTAGCCCAGCGGCGACGGAATGAGCAGCGTGGCCTTGCTACCCACCGGCAGCACGGCCAGCCCCTGGTCCCAGCCCTGAATAACCTGCCCTTGGCCCAGAGTAAAGTCAAAAGGCGTGTCGCCGTGCTTGGCCGTCGAGTCAAATTCTTTGCCGGTAGCCAGCAGCGTGCCTCGGTATTTCACGCTTACTGTCTGGCCTTTCTTGGGCACGGCGCCGGTACCGCGCTTCGTAATGACGTACCAAGTGCCACCTACCGTCTTCTTGGCTTTAGCAGTTAGCTTGTTTTTCTTGAGGTAAGCTTGTATTTGAACATCGTCCTTGAGCAGTTGCTTAGCCGAGCGCGCTTTTGCCAGGCGCAGCTGCTCGGCGCGCATAGTTTGCTCGCGCGCCTGCATTTGCTCGGTCGTCAGCAGCTCCTTGGCTGCTACCGTAATGCGCAGGGCATTGCCCGACCGCTTCAGAAAAGGCGGCACCGGCTGGCCTATCGACTTGGCAAACACCGTGTCGGCATTGAAGCGGAATATGGCGCTGTCGCCGGGCAGCAGCAAGCTCATAGCTTCCTCTATCGAGCCCCGCTTGGGGGTAGGGGCCAGCCCCACGGGCACTGGCTCGGGGCGCATCCGGCGCGAGTCCATCAGCAGCGAGTCGCCGTCGGTACGGTATTGCATGTATATGAGCAGCACCTGGCCCACCCTAGTGGGGTAGGGGGCATCGCCGGCCGGCGCCAATGGCCGTGGCGCGTAGTGGCCCGCCGCATCGCGCCTGAAAAGCTGGTACTCGGTGCTACCCCCCGGCAACGCCGCAAAGCCAGGGGTAGGCGCCGTCTGAGCCACAGCCAGCTGAGCTGATAGTGCAGTAATCAGTAAGAAAAATAAACGCCGCATAAAGAGGTGTAATTAGTTGAAAAGAGCCTTTCGACTCGCAAGCCTGAAAACAAAAGTGGTGCCCCGACGAAGCCAGAGCACCACCAAAAAAGTCAATCTTGCTAAACCAGTTGCTGTTGCGTCCTAAGCATTGGCAACTGTTCAGGCACTGCTTAGCGCGCCGGCGGCATCATGGGCTGGCTCTGCGCCTGCGCCGGAGCGTCCTTCACGTCCACCAGTTCCACGTCGAAGCGCAGTGGTGAGTTGGCCGGAATGGCGGGCGGCGAACCGTGCTCGCCATACGCCATCGACGATGGGATGAGCAGCGTAGCCTTAGTGCCCTGTGCGAGCTGCGCTACGCCATCGTCCCAGCCTGGAATGACCTGGCCCCGGCCGATAGGATAGGTGAAAGGCTTACCCCCGCCGCTCTTGGCCGACGAGTCAAACTCCTTGCCATCAAGCAGCAAGCCGCGATACTGCACGCTCACCATCTGGCCCGGCTTGGGCTTAACGCCCGTGCCGGCCTGCGTAATGATGTAGTACACGCCACCCGGCGTTTTGCCAGTCGGCTTCAGGTTGTTTTTCTTCAGGTAATCTTGCAGGATAACTTCGTCCTTCTTGTTCTGGGTTTCCGCATAAGCCTGCATCTGCTTCTGCTGCTGCTCCATCATCTTCTGCTGCAGCGTTTGCTCCATCGCCAGCTCCTCCTCACGCGAGATGAGCTTGTCGGTCTTCACGTTGATAACAATCACGTTGCCGCTCTTTTTGAGGAAGCCGGGCACCGGCCGGCCCTGAGGCTTGAACAGCGAGTCGGCGTTGAAGCGGAACACGGCGCTGTCGCCGGGCTGCAACAAGGCAAATGCCTCGTCGGGCATGCCTTTGCGCTTCACTTCCATGAGGGGCATCGGCACGGCCGAGCCGCCAAACTTCTTGCGGGTGTCTTCGAGCACCGAGTCTTTGCCAGTGCGGTAGTAGAGATAGGCCGTCAAAAACTTGCCCGTCCGGTCTTTATACGTCGGGTCGGCGTCCTTCACATCGGTGCGGCGCTCGTATTTGCCGCTCACGTTCTTGAAAATCTTGTACTCAATCCCCGACTTGGTTTTGTCGAAGTCGCCCCCGCCTTTGTTACACGAGGCAAGGAAAGAGGCCAGGCTGAGCGCACCGGCCGCCAGGGCCAGCTGCCGGGCCCCGCGGGGCCGGAAAGAAAACTGCATGAAAACAGGAGGTTATTGAAAATACGGATGCAATGCCAAAGTTAGGCCACGGGCGGCGCAACCGCCAGCGGCACGGCCGGCGTGCTCACGAGCTGCGCCTGGTATTGGGGCAAAAGCTCCAGAAAGCGCGTCACTGTGGCATCGAGCGGCTGGTAGCTTACCCCTCCCGAAGCGTTGTGGTGGCCCCCACCGTCGAAGTGGCTGCGCGAGAAGTCACTCACTGAGAAATCGCCCACCGAGCGGAAGGATATCTTCACCGCCGAGCCCCGGTCGATAAACACTGCGGCAAACACGATGCCCTCGATGCTAAGGGCGTAGT
>CALMOO010000642.1:1847-4763 GCA_937871705.1 uncultured Hymenobacter sp. | reverse complement strand
GGATATAAATGCCTTGGCCGACGAGTACCTGCGCCTGGCTTACCATGGTTTGCGGGCCAAGGACAAGAGCTTCAATGCCACCCTTAAGACCGACTTTGCGCCCGTACTACCCCTAGTAGAGGCAGTGAGCCAGGATATTGGTCGGGTGCTGCTCAACCTCTTCACCAACGCCTTCTATGCCGTGCGCCAGCGCCAGCAAGCCGGCGAGCCCGGCTACGCACCCACCGTGAGCGTGTGCACCGAGCGCCGCGGCGACGAAGTAGTAGTGCGCGTGCAGGACAACGGCACGGGCATTTCGGCGGCGGTGCAGCAGAAGATATTCCAGCCCTTCTTCACTACCAAGCCTACGGGCGAAGGCACCGGCCTGGGCCTCTCGCTGGCCCACGACATCATCACCAAAGGCCACGGCGGCACCCTAACGCTGAAGAGCCAAGAGGGAAGGGGCACCGAGTTTACGGTGAGCCTACCCTTCTGATTTAAACCTTGATACTACCAGTTACGCTCACCTTGCGCACGCAGTATGGATGAAAACAACTTCTTGGTAGAAATACCATTTGGTATCTTGATAATCTGGCTGTTGCGTCGGTTTCTGGCCACGCCTACCCGCCTGCCGCAGCTAGACAAGCGCCTGGCCAAGCTCTGGGTGCCGGGGGCTGTGGTGTGGGGCACCGTGCTGCTGTTTGGCACCCAGTTGAAGCTCAACGGCGACTTACTGGATAATGCCTATCTGCTGCTGGTGTTGGCGGCCGTGCTGTGGGTAGCCTGGCAGCTGCGCGCCTACGTGCCGGCTCGCACCGTGGGGCTGGCGGTGGCGCCCTACGCGCTGTGCGTGCTGGCCCAGTTGGGCTTGCAGCTGGGGGGCAAAAAGCTGCTAGCCGCTTATGATGACTCGACCGACCTGGCCTATTCGCTGTCTTTCTTCTGGGCCGTGGCCTTGCTGGCGATGGCTCGTAACCAAAAAAATCGTTTGGCCGCCGACGCGCAGCGCCGAGCCGAAGAACTGGCCCAGCAACAGCTCATTGAAGCCCAAAACGCCGAGCTGGAGCGCATCGTAGTGGAGCGCACCGCTGCGCTCTCGCAGCAAACTGAGGAGCTGCGCGAAGCCCTGACGGAGCTCAAGCTAACGCAGGCCCAACTCATTCAGGCCGAGAAGATGGCGAGCCTGGGCGAGCTCACGGCTGGCATCGCCCACGAGATTCAGAATCCGCTCAATTTCGTCAACAACTTCTCGGAAGTGAGCAGCGAGCTTGTCACGGAGCTTACTCAGGAGCGCTGCCGCCCAGCCCGCGACCCTGGGCTAGAAGCCGACCTGCTGGTTGATTTAAAGCAAAACTTGCAAAAGATAACGCAGCACGGGCAGCGGGCGGCCAGCATCGTGCGCGGCATGTTGGAGCACTCGCGCGCCAGCACCGGCGAGCGCCAGCCCACGGATATAAATGCCTTGGCCGACGAGTACCTGCGCCTGGCCTACCATGGCCTGCGCGCCAAAGACAAGAGCTTCAATGCCACCCTTAAGACCGACTTTGCATCGGGCTTACCGCTGGTCGAGGGGGTAGGGCAGGACCTAGGCCGAGTGTTGCTCAACCTCTTCACCAATGCCTTCTACGCCGTGCAGCAGCGCCAAAAGAAAGGTGGCGAGTCTGGCTACGCACCCACCGTGAGCGTGCGCACCGAGCAGGTCGGCGACGAAGTGGTGGTGCGCGTGCAGGACAACGGCACGGGCATTCCGGCGGCGGTGCAGCAGAAGATATTCCAGCCCTTCTTCACTACCAAGCCTACGGGCGAAGGCACCGGCCTGGGCCTCTCGCTGGCCCACGACATCATCACCAAAGGTCACGGCGGCACCCTAACGGTAATTTCTGCCGAGGGGGCGGGCACCACTTTTACCGTGTGCCTGCCCTTAGCAACGTCCTAACGCATCTTGGTTTCTCTTACCTTTACTCTGATGAAAATACTGGTTGTCGACGATGAGCCCGACGTGCGGGCGCTGTTTGAGCAGCGCTTCCGGCGCGAAATCCGCAGCGGGGCGCTAGCGTTTTCCTTTGCCTACTCGGGCGAGGAAGCGCTTGACTATCTGCACGGTCATCACTCCGAAGTCGTGCTCATTCTCTCCGATATTAACATGCCGGGCATGAGCGGCCTGGAGTTGCTGCGCCGCGTGCGCATCGAGCCTACCCCCCCGCCGCCGCCCCGCGTGATGATGATAACGGCCTACGGCGATAGTGAGAGCCGCGCCCAGGCCATGTCGCTCGGCGCCGACGATTTCCTGACTAAGCCCGTCGACTTCGCCGCGCTCAAAGAAAAGCTGCTTGCCCTTCCTTCCGCATGAAAACTAAAATACTGGTTGTTGACGACGAAGCCGACCTGGAACTGCTTATCAAGCAGAAGTTTCGCCGTAAAATTCGGGAAGGCGACTACGAGTTTGTGTTTGCCGCCAACGGCCAGGAGGCGCTCAATCGCGTGGCCGAGCACCCCGATACGGCCATCGTGCTCTCCGACATCAACATGCCCGTCATGGACGGGCTGACGCTGCTTACGGAGCTGCATGACTCGAACCCGGTTATCAAAACTGTTATCGTTTCGGCCTACGGCGACATGGCCAACCTACGCGCGGCCATGAACCGCGGCGCGTTTGACTTTGTGGTTAAACCCGTAGATTTTACGGACTTAGAAGTAACCATCGAGAAAACCATCACCCAAGTGCAGCAATTGCGCGAGACGTTGCGGGCCCTCAAGGAGAACAACATCCTCAAGATGTACGTCGACGAGACGGTGCTCAACTTTATGTCGCGCTCCGATTTTGAAAGCGGCCTGTTGGCCTCCGAGACGATAGAAGGCACGGTGGTATTTATCGACATTTGCGGCTTCACCTCGCTCTCCGAAAAGCTGCCCGCCGCCACCGTCGTAGACCTGCTC
>CALMOO010000642.1:0-1837 GCA_937871705.1 uncultured Hymenobacter sp. | reverse complement strand
GCTCAACCGCTACTTCGATTTGATGGTGAAGGAGATAATTGCGCAGGGCGGCTACGTCGATAAGTTTATGGGCGACGCCGTAATGGCCGTTTTCCGGGGCGAATATCACTTGGATAGAGCTGTTGATGCCGCCCTGGCCATGCGCGCCCGCCTCCAGGCCGAATCTAACGAAAAGATACCCGGCACTGAGTACCGCCCCGCCGTGAGCATCGGCATCAATACCGGCGAAATGGTATCGGGCAACATCGGCTCGGCCTCTCTCAAGCGCCTGGACTACACCGTAATAGGCGATACCGTGAACGTGAGCCAGCGCCTACAGTCGTCGGCCAAGCCTGGCCAGATTATCGTAAGCGGCCCCGCCTACGAGCGCCTCAAAGAGTCGTTTCAGTGCCAGCCCGTAGGCGAGGTGGTGCTCAAAAACAAGCAGCAACCCATGATGACGTACGAGGTGCTGGCGTAGCAACTCCGCCCCTCCCCCGTAGGGTAGGGGTAGGGGGTGGGGCTGAGCTGTTAGCTAGTAGCTAACAGTTTTCAGTTGGTAGTTAACGTCAGGCTCCCCTCCCCCGCAGGGGAGGGGCCGGGGGTGGGGCTGCTTCGTTCTGCTTGCGCAGACGCTGGCAGAGCACGCGCAGGATGTTGCGCAGCACCTCGCCGCGCTCCTCCATCACATCATAAAAATCGTCTTGGTCGAGGCGAAAGGCCCGCACTGTGCCTTGGGCTACGGCGGCGGCTGAGCGCGGCTCAGCATCGAGCAAGGCCAGCTCGCCAAAAAAGTCGCCCTGCCGGAACGTCGCTAGCTGCTGCGCGCCGTTGAAAATACCGACTTCGCCTTCGTACACGATAAAAAGGGAGGCGCCCAAGTCGCCCTTCTCAAAGATGCGGTGCCCGGCTGGGAAGCTTACTTCCTGCATAATGGGCACGATGCTGCTGAGTACATTTTCGGGCGTTTCGGCAAACAGGGCGGTGCGGCGCAGCAAGGCTACCCTGGCTTGGGCCGGCAATTGGGCCGCGGCAGCGTGGTGGCTCATAAGCAAATGGGGGAGGGTAGGAGCCAGCCGTAGCGCCGCCTCGTAGGTAGCAGGCTGGCTGGTAGCCAAGTGGTTGATAGCGGTGAGCGCGCTTTCGCGCAGCAGCGCGTCTGGGCTGTCGAAGTAGGGCAGCCAGCTGGGTAGCTGGGCGGGGGTAGGTAGTTGCTGGCGCAGCGCCACGGCAATGGTCCAGTCGCTGAACGTAGCCTCACCCTGCTCAATGAGGTAAGGCAGCAGCGAGACCTGTAAGTCGGCTGGCCCCAGCAGTTGGTCAAAAATCCGCGCCTTTTCCTCGGCGGGGCTCACGTCGAGCAGGGCTTGCAGGCCCTGGTACCAAGGGCGCGGAATAAGGTTATCGAGAATTTCGAGGGCGTTGGCCTGGCGTTCGCGGGCGGCGTGCGCCACCCCGCGCTGCGCATCAGCAATGAGCTGCGGCGGATAAAGCTGCTGCAGCAAGCCAAAAATGCGCTGCACGGCCCGAACGAGCTCATAATCAAGGGCACGGCCCAGCTCACCTTTGGCCGGGGTGTGGGCCAAGCCATGCACCAGCCGCTGCGCCAGGCGGAGTTCGTTCTCCACCAGCCCCTGAAAAATAGGTGCGTCGGCCGCCACCGGCGCAAAGCCACGTAGGGCCCGCAGCGCCGCCTCGCGCCGAAACGTGTGTGGCTGCTGAGCCAGCGCTACCAGCGCGCGCCGGCTGGCGGGCAGCCGCAGCTGCCCGGCCACTACCGCCGCACGGCGGGCCAGGGCTTCATCGATGCCCGCCGCCAGCGCAGCGGCCAGCGCGGGCACCGCCGCCGGCCCTAGCT
>CALMOO010000641.1 GCA_937871705.1 uncultured Hymenobacter sp. | reverse complement strand
TCTTATCACCGTTGCGCCGTTGGTATGGCGAACGCAATGAATCGTTCAGCAGTGATAAGATGCTTCGCAAGCTCAGCATGACAGACGTTTTGAAGATGCTTTTAGGCTTCTAGAAAGCACTATCATGCAACACTTCGCTTTTATGTTGAACAAGGTGCGCCTGCTGGCTTCAAGCTGGTTGCTGGCAGTTGCTGGCTTTTCTAGCGCCTACGCCCAGCCTACCCCGGCACCGGTAACTATTACCGTAGATGTGGCCAAGCCCCTAGGCCCTATGCAGCCGCTGTGGGCTTATTTCGGCTACGACGAGCCGAATTACACCTACATGAAGGACGGCCAGAAGCTGCTAACTGAGTTGGCCGCGCTGAGCCCGGTGCCCGTGTACGTGCGCGCCCACAACCTGCTGACGACTGGCGACGCCACGCCCGCCTTAAAGTGGGGCTCTACCAACGCCTACACCGAAGACAAAAAAGGCCGGCCGGTGTACGATTGGAAAGTCGTTGACCAAATTTTCGACACCTACATCAGCCGCGGTATGAAGCCCATCGCCCAGATTGGCTTCATGCCCGAGGCCATGTCGACGCACCCCGTGCCCTACCGGCACCACTGGGCGCCGGGCCAGCCCTACGAATCCATTTACACGGGCTGGGCCTACCCCCCTAAAGACTACAAGAAGTGGGGCGAGCTGGTGTACCAATGGGTGAAGCACAGCGTAGCCCGCTACGGCGAAGCCGAAGTAAAAACCTGGCGCTGGGAGCTCTGGAACGAGCCCAACATCAGCTACTGGAAAGGCACGCCCGAGGAGTACAACCAACTCTACGACTACACCGAGGCCGCTGTGCACCGCGCCTTGCCCGCTGCCATTCTGGGTGGCCCCGAGACCACCGGCCCCGGCTGGGACAAGGCGGCCGATTACCTACGCGGCTTTTTGCAGCACTGTGTAAGCGGCAAAAACTACGCGACCGGCCAAACCGGCACCCGCCTCGACTACATTTCCTTCCACGCCAAGGGCGCGCCCAAGCTGGTCGATGGCCACGTGCGCATGAACATGGGCACCCAACTCCACGACATTGAGGAAGGCTTCAAAATTGTGGCCTCGTTCCCGACGCTGCGCCGCCTACCCATCATTCTGGGCGAAAACGACCCCGAGGGCTGCGCCGCCTGCGGGGTGCAAACCAGCCCCGAAAATGCCTACCGCAACGGCACTATGTACTCGAGCTACACCGCTGCTGCCTACGGCCGACTCTACGACTTAGCCGACCAGTACCAGGTGAATCTGGCCGGCGCCGTAAGCTGGTCGTTTGAGTTTGAAAACCAGCCGTGGTTTGCCGGCTTCCGCGACTTAGCCACAAATGGCGTCGATAAGCCCGTCCTCAACGTGTTTCGGATGCTGGGGCAGATGCGCGGCCCGCGTGTGGCCGTAGCCAACCCCGCGGCCCTCACTGTGCCCGACATCATCGCGCAGGCCCAGAGCCAGCGGGCGGACATCAGCGCCCTGGCCACGGCCGACGAGCATTCAACTTCCATCCTGGTTTGGAACTACCACAACGATGCCCTACCCGCGCCGCCCGCCGAAGTAGAACTGGTACTGCAACACGTACCCGCCGCCACAGCCTCGGTGCAACAGTACCGGGTTGATAATGAGCACAGCAACTCCTATACCGCTTGGCAAGCCATGGGCTCGCCCCAGCAAGTATCGGATGCTCAGCGTACGGCCCTAGAGCAAGCCGGCCAACTGGTTCTGCTGACTTCGCCCACCTGGGTCAGCACTAAAAATGGCCAAACGGTGCTGCACCTCACGCTACCCCGCCAGGGCGTCTCGCTGGTCCGGCTGAGTTGGTAGGGGTAGGAAGGAAGTAGCAAGGCAGTCATATTCTCATTGCTGACGTCGCATTACGCTAGGTCACTGGTTCAGTCGTGGGCACGGGGGTAGGGGCCGGTAGGGCGGCGAGCACGCCAATACCCAGGGCTACCACGGCCACGGCTCCCAGCGCTATCCGCAGCGTGAAAAGCTGCGCCAGGAAGCCAATCAGCGGTGGGCCGAGCAAGAAGCCCAAGTAGCCGATGGTCGAAACCAACGCTAGCGCTACCCCCGGCGACACCGTGGTAGACTGCCCCGCCGCACTATATGACAGTGGTACTACCGAAGCAATGCCAAAGCCTACTAGTAGGAACCCGCCTACGGCGGGCACCAAGTAAGGAAAACCAACGGCCAGTGCCAGCCCGCTCGCAATAAGCCCACTGCTAAGCTGGAGCATGCGCACCGCGCCGAAGCGATGCGTGAAATAATCGGATAGGAACCGGCCGAGCGCCATGGTACTCATGCAGGCCACATAACCGGCTGTGACCAGGGTCGGGTCGGGGCGCACGACGCGCTGGAAATACACGCCGGCCCAGTCAAACATCGCGCCTTCGCTCAGCATGCCGCAGAAGGCGATGAAGCCAATGCGCAGCAGGTAGGGGTCGGGGTTGCGCAGCGACAAGCCGCCGCCTGCTTCGGTGTTATTTACGTCGCGGCGCAGCGTGTGGCCGAAGGCGCCTGCTGCCACTACCAGGCTGATGACCAGCACCAGCAAAAAATGCCGCAGCGGCGACTGGTGCTGGCCAATGAGCAGCGTGCCAAGCCCCCCGCCCAGAAACCCCGCCAGGCTCCATAGCCCGTGGAAGGTGCCCATAATGGGCTTCGGATAAAACTGCTGCACGCCGATGGCCTGCGTATTCACGGAGATATTCAGCAAGTTGCCGGCAAAACCGAACAAGGCCAGCGCCGGTGCCAACGTCCAGAAGCTGTCTGCCCAGCCAAGTAGGGGTAGGAAGCAGGCGTACAGCACCGAGGCTAGCAGCACCGTGCGCCGGCTCCCCCAGCTCTGGACCAGCCAGCCGGCGAGGGGTAGGGCAGTGAGCGACCCCACCGGAATAGCCAACAGCAGCTGCCCAATCTGCCCCGCATTTAGGCCCAGTTTCTGGCTGATATCGGGAATGCGCGAGGCCCAACTGGCTAAGCATAAGCCAGGTAGAAAAAAGAAGGCGCTCACGGCCACCCGGTTTTTGGTCTTCTCAGTCATAAGCTACAATACGGCAGTTTCGAGGCCTTATGGCGCAAGCGCCAGCAGCAAGCGCCGCGGCTCAACGCATCGGTGAAGCTTCTTCTACCTGCAAAAGTGCAAGATGTTGCGCGCCTCTCGCCCCAAGCGGTGCTCCCAACTCCTGGCCAGGCAAAAAAGCTGCGCCCCAACCCAGCCCGCGAGCCGCTGGCCAGGCGCCGGCAGCTCGCGGAAGGAAGAGGGGGTAGGTAACGAAATTGCTGGCTGGCGCGAAACCCGACCTGAACGCGCACCCGCTTCAGGGGCGCACCAAGGGCTAGGCACCACTCCCGCAAAAGCGGTTTAGTATCAGCTCATTGTCGTATTGTGAGTCGATGTATTTTAACTATATTGATAAATATTTATAAATTACCAGGCAACCATTTCAGGGGCTGCTCCGAGTGGAGTAGTAGTAAGCAGTTAGTCAGCTCTCGTCCCTTGGTCTCTCCCAGCATCTCCACTGCCCAGCTTACCGAGTTGCTCACCGGATGCCGGGAGTTGCATCGGCCTAGTCAGCATCAGCTGTATCAGCACTACTATGCCTTTGCCTTAAGCATTTGCCTGCGTTATCTCCACGACCGCGACCTGGCCGTAGAGGCCGTCAACGACGGCTTTTTGAAAGTTTTTCAGGAACTGTCTCATTTCGACACCGAGCGCTACCCCGATTTGGCCGGCTCGCTGCGGGGCTGGCTGCGGCGCATTATGGTGCGCACGGCCATCGACCAGTTTCGGGCCAACAACCGCCACGCGTTTCACACCAGCCTCGACGACGTGGAGCCCACCTACGTCGATGCGGCGCACTCCCCACTCGACGCCCTCTCCTTTGAGGAGTTGCTGCAGCTGATTACCTCGCTGCCGCCCGCCTGCCGGGCCGTCTTCAACCTGCACGTCATTGATGGCTACACCCACGAAGAAATAGCCGAGCAACTCCGCATTTCAGTTGGCGCCTCAAAATCTAACTTATTCAAAGCCAGGGCTCACCTTAAAAGCCTTCTTAAACGCCAACACCACCATGCCTACCCCCAATATGTCAGATGAGGAGCTAGACTCGCTGTTTCAGCGCGGGGCCGAAGCTTATCCGGATGACAACCATCTGGCGGCTTGGGCGCGCATGGAAACCAAATTGAACACGTCCACTACAGCCCAGCAGCTGCGCCAAAAAGTGCGGCGCATCTTTGCCGCCGAGCTACTGGTGCTGGGCCTGCTGCTGTGGCAAGGCTACCACGTGGCCCGGTCCGTAACCGAGGCCGCGCCGCTGCCCACCGCTGCGCAATCGGCCAGCCTGGCTTCGGCCAAACAGCCCGGCACAACGGCATCCGCGGCAGCCCGAAATAAGATAAGTAATTCATTAGCAACAACATTACCAATAGTGCATGAAGCTCCTGGCTTGCCGGTTTACTCAGTTCAGCCAGTGCCTGGCCCGATAGGGGGGGTAGGGGCCACTGGGGCCACGCCGGCAGCGGCACCACAGGTCAGCGCAGCCTCAGGCCGGGCAGCTCATGCGCCCGCCGCGCCGGGCATGGAGGCCGGCCTGGCTGGGCCACGCCGCCGGCGGGCCGGTGCCGGCTTGGCGCTGGGCACTACGGGGCGGCACGCTACTGCCCACCCGCACAGCTGGCCGCGGGCAGCCAAAACGAACGCCGAAAGCCCTTGGGGTGGCCTTACGCCGGCTTATGCCCCCGCACATGCCTACCAGACAAGAGCTACCGCGATAGATACTTTGTTACCAAGGTCTTGCACGCTGCTGGCCGGTGCGCTACCCCTGCCCGATGCATTGGCGCCGGTGGCCACCCATCGGCCCGCCGACTCAGCGGCTACCACCAAGCGCCGCGCCGCGCGGCCGCCGTACCGGCTGGTAGTGGGCGTGCTGGGGGCGCCTTCCGCCAGCGCGGTGCGCACCGCCCAAACGGCCCGCCTGGGCGGCGACTTTGGCCTGACGCTGGAATACCGCCTGACCTCCCGGCTACGGGTGCGTAGCGGTCTCATTAGCAGCGAGAAGCGTTACAACGCACCTAGCACCGACTACGTGGTGCCCCCCTCCTGGCAGTGGTTTTCGTCCGACTACGTGGTAGATGCTAGCTGCCGCGTCACTGAAATACCGGTAGACCTACGCTACGACGTGCTAAGCCGGCCTACGTACGCAGTTTTTGCCAGCTTAGGAGTCAATTCGCTGCTCATGCGCGACGAGCGCTACAGCTACGACTGGATGCAGAACGGCCAGACATTCACCAAGTCGGCGCACGTAGTCAAAGGCTCTCATCACTTGCTGAGCGTCCTCAATTTTGCGGTGGGGCTCGAGCGGCCCTTGGGGCGCCGCTGGTCGGCGCAGGTCGAGCCGTTTTTGCAGCTGCCCTTGGGCGGCGTGGGGGCCGGGCAAGTGCGGCTCAGTAGCGCGGGCGCGGCTTTCTCCCTCAAGTTTGGTTTGATTAGGTAGCTCGGCGCTACCCCCTCCGGCGCCCGCGGGCGCTTGCTTTCCACGACTCTTTCGGGGCCTGTTCGCGACGGGCACCACCTTCAGGCCACACGCTTGCTGCGGGGCTGCCAGGCCCGGCACACGCTTTCCGTAGCTCAGCTGGCGGCTGCTAACTCACTTTCTGTCAATCTCTAACCAACCACTATCATGTTTGGACACGACTTCTATGC
>CALMOO010000640.1:5453-6739 GCA_937871705.1 uncultured Hymenobacter sp. | reverse complement strand
GCTCGTGCAGCGCGGCCTTAATAAACTCGGGCTGATGGCCGAGCATGCACGAGCCGAAGCCATTGAGCGCGTCGATGTACTCGTTGCCATCGAGGTCCCAGAGCCGGCTGCCACTTGACTTATTGACTACCAGCGGGTAAACCAGCTCTTTGGTGAGCGGCTTGAAGCCCGACACCACGCGCGGGTCGGCCATGTGGGCGCGGTGCTGCTGCGTGTAGGCCTTGCTGGCGCTGGTTTTCTGGGTGTAGCGGCGGGTAAGCTGCTGCAAAAAATCCTTTTGCGCAGCGCTCAGCTCCGTGGCTTGGCGCTCGATGCGCGCCGTGGCCCCGAACGGCTTTTTCAGCTCCACCACCTCTTCAGGAGTAAGCTCGGCGGCTTGGGCAGCTACGGGGGGGGTAGGGACTGCAGCCGGCACCGGCACGGGCGCCGCTATTGGTGCCGCGCTGCCACCTTGCAGCAACGCCACCTGCTGGGCAATGAGGTGCAGCTGCTGAGCCAGCAGGCTGAGCGCAGTATCGCCGGCGCCGGCGGGTGCCGGTGCCGCAGCGGCCTGACCCAGCGGCACCGCTGGCGCCAGGGTAGCCCCGGCCGGGCTCATTGGCGCCGGGGCGGGGGGTAGGGTGGCGGGCGTTTCGGCGGGTAGCTGCTGGTCGAGGTAGGTGGCCAGTTGGTCGAGCGTGGCGTACTCCTCATTCAGCTGCCGAAAGGTGATGGGCAAGCCAAATTCCTTTTTGAGAGTAATGGCAACTTGGGTCAGCAAGAGCGAGTCGAGGCCTATTTCCAGGAAGCTCATGTGCGGCGTCACGCCGTCCATCTCAATGCCGGAGGCATCTTCCAGAATAGTTTTAACTTTCGTGAGTAAGTAGTTTTTTCTCATAGTACTGCTTGTTACCTGACTGGTAGAAGGCAAGGAAAGAGCGGATGGTAAAGTAGTAGCAACTAGCGCTGCCGGGTCGAGCCAGCAGCGTTTTTTATCAAAGGCGTAAGTGGGCAGGCTCACTTTTTGGCGGCCCTGGCCAGCGTAGAAGGCCGCCCAGTCGGGCGCAAGCCCATTAAGCCAAAGCTGGCCCAAAGTTTTCAGTAAAGCCTGGTAATCAGTTTGAAGCTCGGCCGGGGCGGGCAGGCCGGGCAAGATGTCGGCCGCTCGCCCACTGGCCTGCTGCCGGGCCAGCGTAGCCGTGGCACTGCCGGGGCCCACTTCGAGCAAGACTGGTTTATCGAGGCTAAAAATGGTTTCCAGCGCGTCGGCAAAGCGCACGGTTTGGCGCAGGTGGGTGGTCCAGTAG
>CALMOO010000640.1:0-5443 GCA_937871705.1 uncultured Hymenobacter sp. | reverse complement strand
GACACCAAGGGCTTTTGCGGACGGCTCAGGGGCACGGCCTCCACAACCAGCCGAAATTCGGCCAGAATAGGGTCCATCATGGCCGAATGAAACGCGTGGCTGGTGGCCAGCACCCGGTTGGGCACTTCCAGCTTATCGAGCGCCTGCGCAAATGTGGCCACGTCCTCGTCGCGGCCGGCCACCACGCAGAGCTGGCTGCTGTTGGCGGCGGCCAGCGACAAACTGGGGGGTAGCATCGCTTCTACCTTGGCGGCGGGCAGGCGCACCGACAGCATGCTGCCGCGTGGCAGTTCGCTCATGAGCCGGCCGCGGGTAGCCACCAGCCGTAGCGCATCGGCCAAGGTGAAAACGCCCGCCAGGTGGGCCGCCACAAACTCGCCGATGCTATGCCCGCAGAATACGCTGGGCACGATGCCCCAGCTCTGCCAAAGCGTGGCGAGCGCGTACTCGGTCACGAACAGCGCGGGCTGCGTGTAGCGCGTGTTTTTGAGCAGTTCTTCGGCGCCCGGCTGGCCTCGCTCGGGGTACATCACGGCCCGGATATCTACGTCGAGCTGCGCTTGCAGCAGGTCGGCGCACGCATCCACGGCTTGCCGGTAGGCGGGCTCGTGCTCGTAGAGGTCGCGCCCCATATGCATGTACTGCGCGCCCTGCCCCGGAAACAGAAACACCGTTTCGCCCGGTACGGCCACTACTATCTTAGTCTGAGCCGGTGCGGCTTGCAGCGCCACTAAGGCCTCGTCGGGGGTGGTGACGACAGCGAAGCTCCGGTGCGTAAAGGCGGGCCGGGTGGTTTGCAAGGTAAAGGCTACATCAGCCAGCGGCAGCCCGGCGGCCTGGTGCAGCGAGCCAGCCAAGCGCTGGGCATAGGCTGCGCGACTGGCCTCCGACTTGGCCGACCAGGTAAGCAGCTGGGCGGGGCGCTCAGGGCGTTCAGGCACGGCGGGGGGGGTAGGCAGGTATTCTTCCAGCACTACGTGCACGTTGGTGCCGCCCACCCCAAACGAGCTGACGCCGGCCCGGCGGGCGCCCTCCGGCTGCCAGGGCTTGAGCGTGGTATTAACGAAAAAGGGGCTGTTGGCAAAGTCAATGTGCGGATTGGGCGCCTCAAAACCCAGCGAGGCGGGCGACTGCTGGTGGCGCATGGCCAGCACGGTTTTGATAAAACCCGCTACCCCCGCCGCCGCCGTGAGGTGGCCCATGTTGCTCTTGATGGAGCCCAGCGCGCAAAACTGCGACTGGCTTTGCTCGCCAAATGCCATCGTTAAGCCTTCAATCTCAATAGGGTCGCCGAGGGGCGTGGCCGTGCCGTGGGCCTCGACGTAGCTGATGGTGGCCGGGTCAACGCCCGCCTCGGCAATAGCCATGCGAATGGCGCCCGCCTGGCCCTCGGCGTTAGGCGCCGTGAAGCTGCCCTTGCCTGCGCCATCGTTGTTCACCCCTACCCCCTTGATAACGGCGTAGATGGTGTCGCCCTCGCGCTCGGCTGCTTCGAGATTTTTGAGCAGTACCACCCCGGCGCCATCGCTGAATACGGTGCCCTGCGCGTCGGCGGCAAAGGAGCGGCAGTGGCCATCGCGGCTCAGCATGGCGCCCTCCTGGTAAAGGTGGCCGCTGTTGATGGGCGATGTGACGCTGACGCCGCCCGCCAGTGCTACTTCACACTGGCCGCTGCGCAAGCTTTGCACCGCCTGCGTAATGGCCAGCAACGATGTCGAGCAGGCCGAATATACACTCACGGCCGGCCCTTTTAGGTTAAGCTGGTATGCAGTACGCGAGGCGACGAAGTCCTTCTCGTTCGCCGTCATCACTTGAAAGTTACCTACTTGGGCTACAACATCCGGGTTACTCAGCACATTATGCTGGTAGTAGGTATTGTTGCCGCTGCCAGCCCACACGCCCACGCGGCCGCTGTAGGTTTGGGGCAAATAGCCGGCCTGCTCCAGCGCCTCCCAGGCCACTTCCAGAAACACGCGCTGCTGCGGGTCCATGGTTTGGGCCAGTTTGGGGTTGAGGCCAAAAAAGGTGGCGTCAAAGTGGTCGGCATCGGCCAGCACGCCTCGGGCGCCGACGTAAAGCGGGTCGTTTTTAACAGCGGCCGGAATGGCAGCGTCCAGCTCATCGGCCCTGAAAAAGCGGGTGGTTTCCCGGCCCTGGCTTAGTACTTCCCACAATTCCTCCACCGTAGCCGCTCCCGGAAAGCGCCCCGCCATGCTGATAACCGCGATATCGCCGCCCTCGGCGGGACGAAGCGCACGCGCCGCTGCAGGCGCTGGCTCGGCAAGCGGGCTGGCTTGCTGCCCCAAATAGTGGTCGATGCCGGCTGCCGTCGGAAACTGGTAAAGCTTGGTAATGGGCAGCTTATGCTGATGCAACTTCAGGGCAGCCACGGTTTTTTGCGCCAGCAGCGAGTTGCCGCCTAGCTCAAAAAAATTATCGTCGGCCCCTACCTGGTCAAACTCTAGCCAATCGCCCCATAAGCTGACGAGCAGCTTTTCGACGGGGGTAGTGGCCCGGCGGTACGGCGCGGCCAGAGCGGGCCGCTTGCGCTCGGGGGGGGGTAGGGCCTTTTTGTCGACCTTGCCGCTGGTGGTTTTGGGCAGTTCAGCCAGCCACACAAAGGCGGAGGGAATCATGTAGTCAGGCAAGGTCATTTCCAGACTTTGCCGAACATGCGACACGTCTTTAGGCCTATTTGGCAACGCCACTAAGTAGGCAATCAGTTGCTGCCCGGCCGGAGTTTCGCGCGCTACGGCTACTGCTTGGCTAACGCCCACAATTTTGGTTAGCGCAACTTCCACTTCACCCAACTCGATGCGGTAACCGCGAATTTTAGCTTGGTCATCGCGCCGCCCCAAAAATTCAATGTTGCCATCGGGCAAATAGCGGCCCAGGTCGCCAGTGCGGTACAAGCGCATCGGCTGCTGTTCAGCACCTTGCCGATACACAAATTTTTCCTGGGTTAAGGTTGGCTGATTTAGGTAGCCTTCGGCCAGGCAAATGCCGCCTAGGCAAATTTCCCCGACCTCGCCGACCGGCAGCAAGTTCAGGCTTTCATCGGCAATAAGGACTTCTGTATTGGCAATTGGCTGACCAATGGTAGGCAATGAGGGCCAGTTGGCCGGGTTACCAGCCAGCACCAGCTGCGTGACTACGTGGCATTCAGTAGGCCCGTACTGATTGTAGAGCACACAGTCCGGCAACCCCGAAAAGAATGCCACCAGCTGCGGCGTGACTTTAAGCTGCTCGCCGGCCGTCATAATTTCTTGCAGACACACCGGAAAGCGCTGCTCGCCAACCGCCGCTTCGGCCAGCGCTTGTAATGCCACAAAGGGCAGAAACAAGCGATTTATCTCCTGCGCTTCGATGAGCGTGAGTAGGCTACTCATGTCGAGCCGCTGCTCCTCTTCTACCAGCACCAGCGTGCCACCCGTAGCCAGGGTAGCAAAAATCTCCTGAAAAGAAACGTCGAAGCTGAGCGGGGCAAACTGGAGCGTGCGGGTGCCCGGCCCGGCTTTCGACTGGCCCTGCTGCCAGTGCAGTAGGTTCACCAGCGCCTGGTGGCCCATGCATACGCCTTTAGGCTCGCCAGTCGAGCCGGAAGTATATAGCACGTACGCCGCACTTCCAGCAGTAAAATTCTGTTTCTCAAAAGGATGCTCTGCATCGGGCATAATGACTTGCAGCCCAAGTGCCTGAAAAGCATCTGCATCGGCGGCCAACGCCAGGCAAGTAGTGAGGCCGGAGCCGGCAATAATCTGTGCGAGCCGCTGCGGGGGGTAGGCTGGGTTTAGGGGCAAGTAGGCCTTGCCCGCCTTCAGAATGGCTAGCAGGCCCACCACCATTTCCACGCCGCGCGTGGCACTGATGCCAATTAGCTTGGCCGCCGGGGCCTGCGCCAGAACAACCCGACTGAGTTGGTCGGCCTGCGCGTTTAGCTGCCCATAGGTAATGGTTGCCTGGGCGGCAACCACGGCCGTACGCGCCGAGTTGTTCGCCACAGCGTTTTCAACCAGCTGGTGAACCAAAAAATTACCAGGGTAAGGGTATAAGACTTTATCCATAGCTTTAATACCTATAAAACAAATGTATAATGATTGTAATAATATAAATACTCAAATCCTGTAGGTAATCTGCATTAAAAATATTGTAAGCCGCACGTTTCAACTACAATCTTGCTAAGTACTATCAGTAGCCAAAATATAAGCCTATCTCATCAACTGGCTACCAGGAGCAAGCCTTATTCATCGAAGCTCTCAATCACCTGTTGAAGATAGCGATTTGTAGTTGTATTAATTCAGTATATAACTTAACACTTGGCAGAGCTGACCAGCTTAGTATCAGTTTACATTGCAAGATAGTTTCTAAACTAGAAGCGCGTTGTTTAGCCCAGCGAATCAGTTGCGGCAAGTATTTTAAATCAGGTATTTAATATTTTATCTATTCAGCAGGAGCAGCTAAAGGTTGCTACGCGGCGTACTTACAAACTGGTATTATTGCGGGTGCGCGTCTTTTAATGGCAGGAGACTATGGCCTGGGCTTGCCAATGGATAGTGCAAGCTGGGGTAGGCGCGCAGGCCCCATCTTTGCCTTTGCTTCCTTACTTTTTCATGGCTCCTACCCTGCTGCACTTTCTTGACCAAGGCGACCCGGCGGCAACGCCACTTGTTATTCTACACGGCTTGTTTGGAACCCTCGACAACTGGCAGACGCTGGCGCGCCGCTGGGCCGACGAGGCTGGCCTGCGTGTGGTTTCGGTGGACTTGCGCAACCACGGGCGCTCGTTTCACTCGCCCAGCCACAGCTATACCGAGCAGGCTGCTGATGTGCTGGCCTTGCTCGACCACCTAGCGCTCGACCCGGCCCGCCTCACGGTGCTGGGCCACAGCATGGGAGGTAAAGTGGCCATGTGCCTCGCCCTCGACTATCCAGACCGGCTGGCCCAACTTGTTGTGCTCGACATCGCGCCCCGGTTTTCAGATATGGCGCACCAAGACGATATCGTGGCCGGGCTGCAAGCCGTGGACCTCGCCACCATCCAGAACCGGCAGCAGGCCGAGGCGGCATTGGCGCGGCACATTCCGCAGCCCGGCGTGCGGCAGTTTTTGCTCAAAAACCTGTATCGGCGCGAAGACAACTCCTTTGCCTGGCGCATCAACCTGCCGGTGCTGGCTGCTAATCTGCCCGCCATTGGCCAGGCAGTTGGGGCCAGCCAACCTTTTTTAAAGCCTACGCTTTTCATTCGGGGCGGCAAGTCGGACTACGTCACCCCCGATGATAAGCTGCACGGCATTCCCGCCCTGTTCCCCAACTCGCAAGTAGTAACCGTGCCCGACGCGGGCCACTGGGTGCACGCCGAAAAGCCAGAAGAAGTTTTTGGACTAGTGCGCAATTTTGTAGGGCAGCTGTAAGGCAGCGGCACTAGCGATGGCACAGCCTGCTT
>CALMOO010000639.1:41669-53680 GCA_937871705.1 uncultured Hymenobacter sp. | reverse complement strand
ACCACTAACCCCGCGAGGCCAGCGAGCAGTCCATAGGCTACTTTCGGCTTGACTCTTGCCGCCCGCGCAATAGCTTCTTACGCTTTACCGGCTGCTGGACCACTAAAACGCCAGCCCTGGCTGCTACTAAGGCGGACGACCAGCAGTAAGCGGGCTACCCCAGCAGTAAGCCAGGGAATAGTTAAACCAAGGCCGGTGTTAGCAACTTCACGCCCTATTAATTTCATTTCCAACAACTTGCCAACAGCACCTAATTCTCTCCTTCCTAACCAGACCACTTCATGCCTACCAAGTCGGTTATTCCCACCCACGATTTACCTAATGATTTCTTTCGTATAAACCGCATTGAGCTGGCCGACCCCATCTTATTCGTGGGACATCACCGACACGAATTCTACGAATTCCTGTGGTTTACCTCGGATAGTGACGACCACTTTATTGACTTTGAGCCCTATCCAGTGCGCGTGAACCAAGTTTATTTTTTGGCTCCAGGACAGGTACACGCTGTGCCAGGACGTAGGCCAACAGGGTACGCGTTGGTATTCTCACCGGACTTTCTGAGCAGCTTACCTGAAGAATATCTTCGGCACCTGTTTACCCCGTTTCTCAACGATGGAATTGCCCTAGGGGCGGAAGCTGTGCCGCCCTTGCACAGCTTACTGACCCTGCTAGATACGGAGTATACTGGCCAGCGGCATCCGCTCATTATTCAGTCCTACCTAAAGGCGTTTCTGCTACACATCTACCGGGCCAGCGAAGCGATGCCCGTGGTGACCAATGCCCGTGACCAGCGCTTGAACAAGCTTCTATCCCTTATTGAGGCCAACTACCAATCGGAACGCAAAGCGGAGTTCTATGCCGAGCAACTGGGGCTTACCACCCAGCGCGTCAACGAGCTGTTGAAAGAAAAGCGGGGCTTCACCGTCACCCAGGCCATTCATAATCAGCTGGTCTTGGAGGCCAAGCGCCGCATCAGCGGCGGCGAGCAGTCGCTGAAGGAAATTGCCTACGAGCTGGGCTTCAATGAGCCAGGCTATTTCAGCCGGTTTTTCCGCAAGCAAACGGGCATTACCCCGGAGGCTTTTCGGGAGCGAATCAAGCCCGTGCGTGGCACCGCGTGAGCCAGTACTAGAGCTGTTAATGCGCCCCCAAAGCCTCTTTTTGCCCCCTTGTTGGGGCAGATGATGGGGCAGGCCGGCGCAGCCATAGTAACAAGGCCGTTAGTACTAGCCCAATAGCCGCTGGGGCACCGTGACTAATGCCGCCAGGAATGCGGGTGGCATGCATTACCAACGCTCCGGCCAGGATAATCAGGAGCCCAAGAGCCGCCAGGCGCACCGTGCGGGGCAGCAGCAAACCAATTCCTCCCAGTACTTCGGCTCCGCCAATGAAGTAGGCGAACCAGGCCGGCAGCCCAATATTGCCGAACTGCTGAATGATGGTGCTGATGTGTGCCAATTTATTGTAACCGGAAAACACGGAGGCGAGGGCCAACAAGACCTGTAAAATCCAGGCAATGATGTTGCGGGTCGATGCAGACATGGCTATTGATGTGGGAATGAAATAAAAAGAATCATTGGTATGCCTTTGATTTAGGCGGGTACTCGTGGTTGGCAAGAGAAGCCAGAGCTGTCGGTCAGCAGGGCTACCCATAGTAGGAGGTACAGGCGCACATTTTGCTGCATTGGTAAACTCCGACAGGTGCCTGTCAAATTGATGAGGTAAGTATTCGCTTACCTTCAAATAATCCAACTGCGAAACACTAGTGCAGTACGAATGGACCAAAAGTAGCATCCAATTCGGTAAGAAAAATTTACAAATTACTCTGACTTTATGTCTAGTAAAATGAATTGCATGCGCAATAGGTTGTTGTTTCGCAGCCTGATGTGGTATATGCGAAAAATATAGCCATGCCTACTCCGAAGCCGTTTCAAAAGGCGTGTTTCAAATTGTATCATTTAAAACACAAATTGTATCCGTAGGCACTTACTGTGTACTCTTTCCTTTGTATTGAGTAAGGAAGCACTCACTTTAGTAAGCCATTCTCGCGCGATTCTTTGGTTCCACCTTCACAATTCCCACCCCATATGGCTCTCCTTAGTACGTTTTCAAACAACTATCTGGTGGGCCGGCTGCCAGTGGCCGGACGTCGCCCTCTGCTGGGGCGTCGGGTGCTACTAGTCCTAGCAGCTCTGCTCTATTCGGTAGCGCTTTTAGCCCAGAGCCCTAATTTGGTGAGTGGGACCGTGAAAGATGGCACCGGCCAGGGGATACCCGGCGTCACCATCCAGGTGAAAGGCACTGATACCGGTACCGCGACCGATGACAAAGGCAAGTTTAGCGTAAATGCCCAGCAGGGCAGTGTGTTGGTAGTTAGAGGGGTGGGCATTGTGACGCAGGAAGTAATAGTGCCGAGCACGGGCATGGTAGCCATTCTGGTGAAGGTTGATTCTAAGACCCTAGATGATGTAGTGGTGACGGGCACGTTTGACAAGCGCACGGCCATGAACTCGTCGATTGCTATTTCCTCGCTGGATGCGCAAACCGTGCAGCTCCAGCAACCGGTGAGCGCGCCCGACCTGCTCCGCAACGTGCCGGGCGTGTACGTAAACTCGGCCAACGGCGAGATTCGCAACACGGTTAACGCCCGTGGAGTAGCTACGCCTACTAACGCCGGCTCGGGTATCGACGAAGGCTACTACTACATCTCGATGCAGGAAGACGGCCTGCCAATTACGAATGCCGCGTTGGCCGACTTCGGCCCCGATTATTTCCTGCGGGCCGATGCCACGACCACCCGCGTCGAAGCGCTGCGCGGTGGCACGGCTTCCATTCTGGGGCCCAACGCACCAGGGGGCATTTTCAACTACATCTCGCGCAACGGTAAAGACCAGCCCGGCGGCGAAGTGCGGCTGCGCACCGGCATCCAGGGCAATGGCAACGGCTACTATCGGGCCGATGCCGACTACGGCGGGGAGTTATTAAAAGACAAGGGGCTGTACTACAACGTGGGCGGTTTTTACCGCTACGACCAGGGCGGGCGCAACCCCGGCTACGCCATGAACCTCGGCGGGCAGGTGAAAGCTAACCTGTTGAAAACCTATAAATCGGGCTCGCTCAAGCTCTATGGCAAGTACCTCAACGACCATAACGGCAGCTACGAAGCATTGCCCGCCGTCAATTTTGATAACCCGCAGCTAGCTCCCGGCATCAAAAATACGGATACCTTCCTGGGCAGCAAAACCCTAGCTTTCGACTACCCCCTGCTTGGGGGAGGCACCAGGCACTATGATGCAACTAACCAGTTTCACTCCATAGAGAAATCCCTGGGCCTGGAATGGAACCAGGACCTGGGCGGCGGCTGGACATTCACCAACAACGCTAAGTATGCCCACCTACGGACCGACGCCCAGTACACCGCCATCAACTCGGCCGTGAACCTGGAAACGATTTTCCCCTACCTGTTCAGTAACACGCTGGGCATGCCGGGCACCTATAATTTCACGGATTTGCAAACCGGCCAACGCCTGGCCACGGTCACCTCGGCCTCAGGTGGCGACCACACCCTGACTTTGGATAATTTGAACTCGCCGATTGCGAAGAGCGTGATTTTGCATGGCCTTGTCGCGTCGATGACGGACTTGAAGGAATTCATCGACCAATTCTCGTTTCATAAGAGCTTCGGCGACAAGATGGGCCTCACCGCCGGTGGCTACTTTGCGAACCTAGACGTGGACAAATACTATGGGTTTGTTGGCATGGAACTGGCCACCATCCAAAACCAACCGCATTCCATCGGCATCACCCGCACGGATGCAGCGGGCACGGTATATCAGGTTACTAATCCCAACGGGGTTGCCGGCGTGGGTGGCACAGGGGTATCAGGCCTGCAAACGTATACGTCTCATCAGCAGCAAAGCGCGGGCTTTGCCAACTACACCTGGAAAATAACTCCGGCCTTGAATCTGGACCTGGGTGCCCGCTACGACCATGTGCGCTCAAATGGCGACAATGTTATTGCTGTGCATTCGACTGAGGTGGCTGGTGGGGGCACCGATGGCAACCTGCTCACCCTTTACGACAATTACATCAACGCCGTGGCGGCCCCGATTTTGTACGACAAGTCGGTGAATACTTTCAGTTACTCGGCTGCGCTGAACTACAAAGTATCGGATAAGCTCGCCATCTACGGGCGCTTTTCAAACGGCAAGAAAGCCCCGAACCTGGAATCCTATATGAACGTCACCACGACGTTCGCGGCAGCCAACCTCAACCCTCAGGCGCAGGTCCTGAAGCAGGCCGAGGTGGGCGTGAAATATAGCACGGACAAGCTGAACCTGGTAGTGACGCCCTTCTATAGCCTACTGAGCAACATCCGGACAGTCACCACGGCCCAACGGGTGGATTTGGTGAATTATAATACGCCTGCGCTGCTCAATACGCTGCAAACAGTTGGGCTAGAAATAGAAGCCAACTACAGTGTAACCTCCCACCTGAACGTGCGGGTAGCCGGCACCGTCCAAAACCCAAGAGCCAAGGACTGGAAGGTATGGAACGTTGGGGTCAATGGCGACCAGGACGATGTAGCCGTGGACTATTCCGGCAACCGGGTCGATAACGTGCCGGCTATTCTGGCCACCGTCACGCCGACTTACACGCAGGGTAAGTTCTTCGGCTACGTGAGTTGGAAGTACACGGGTTCGCGCCCGTCCAACGTACCCAATACCTTCTTTCTGCCCGAGTACAGCGTGTTTGATGCCGCAGTGGGCTACAACATCACGCCGGCCCTGAGCACGCAACTCAACATGACCAACATCTTCAATACGGTGGGCGTGACGAGCTGGGTGGGCCCCGGCAGCTTCCCAAATTCGGTCGACTTCCAAGGCTTTACGCCCGCCAAGCGCGCCGCCGACAATAACGCGACGTTCGGCATCCTGACCATTCAGCCTCGCGCCAGCTTTTTCTCGCTGGCCTACAAGTTCTAAGTCCCAGCCCCAGCCTTTGCTCACCAAATCCGTCCAAATCCAATGACCAGCAACTCTCCCAAATACGAAAAGACCCTGCTGGTAATCTTGTTCCTGGCCTTCGGGCTCGTGTTCATGGACCGCATGAGCTTCAATTTCCTGCTGCCCTTCATCACCAAAGACCTGGGCATGAACAACTCGCAAAGTGGGCTGGTGCTGGGTGTTCTGTCGGCCTTCTTTGGGCTTTCAACCCTGGTTTTTTCGAGCCTGTCCGACCTGCTGGGCGCGAAGAAAAAGATGCTCATCGTCTTCGTGTGCCTGTTTTCGGTGGCTACGCTGGCGGCCGGCTTTATTAGCAGCTTCGCTTCGCTTGTTGTCATTCGGGCTATTATGGGCACCACCGAGGGGCCAGTAATACCGCTTATCCTGAGCACAGTATTGGCCGAGTCGCGCCAGGAGCGCCGGGGCTTCAACATGGGCCTCATCAAAAGCGCGGGACCACTGATGTCGGCCGTGCTCGCCCCGCTGATTCTCATTCCGATTGCCACGCACTACGGCTGGCGCACGTCCTTCTACCTGCTAGCGGTGCCGGGCCTGGTCTTGGCTCTGGTGCTGGCCAAGGTAATGCGCGAGCCGGTATTTGCGCACGTGGCCGGTGAGGCGGCGGCCCGGCCCACGTTTGTCGAGTACCGGGGCATTTTCAAGCTGCGCAACATCTGGCTGGGCATGGCCATCTCCGTATTTTTCACCATGTACCTGACCTCGTTCATCGGCTTTATTCCCTTGTTTCTAGATAAGATACTACGCTACACGCAGGGGCAGAGCACAGTTTACCTCTCGCTGTTTGGCATCGGGGGCTTTCTGTGGATGTGCCTGGTACCGCTTATTTCCGACCGCTTTGGCCGCAAGCCCACGCTGGTGGCGTTTGCCCTGCTGGCGGTGTTGCTGCCAGTCGGCGCGGCCAGCTTCAACGCCAACTACCCGCTAATGCTGCTGATGGTGCTGGTGCTGACCTGCGGCATCGGCTACATGCCCCTCTACGACTCCATTATTCCGGCCGAGTCGGTGCCGCCTAAGTTTGCCGCGTCGGCCATGGCGAGCATCGTGCTGGTAGGTGAGGTTATTGGGGGTTCCCTAGGACCCATCATCTCCGGCAGCCTAGCCGATAAATACGACCTGCATGCTCCGCTGTGGGTAGCAGCCTTTGCCGCCGGCATGGCTTTTCTGCTCACGCTGGGCATTCGGGAAACGGCCCCAGCCAAGCGCCGGGACACCTCACCCCAGGTTTTAGCCTCTTACTAATGCAATTATCACAAAACGGCCAGCGGCTGGCTGGCAAAGTAGCCCTCGTCACGGGCATCGGCGGCGGCATCGGCAAGGGGTGTGCCCTGCTGTTTGCGCGGCAAGGCGCCACGGTGGTCGGTACCGACATCAACGCCGCCGCCGCGCAAATCACGGTGGACCTAGCCCTCGACGAAGGCTTGGCGTTTGAAAGCATTCATCCGGTTGACTTGACTAAAGAAGCTGCGGTGAAAGAACTGGTGGCGCAGGCCGCCGCTGTTCACGGCGGGTTCGACATTCTGGTGAATGCAGCGGCCTACTGCGATTTCGCCCCGATTGAGGCGCTGGACTACGAAACTCAGTGGAAACCTTCCATCGTGGGCGAGCTAGACATTGTGTTTCTGGCCTGTCAGGCTGCCTGGCCGCAGCTAATTGCGCGGGGCGGCGGCTCCATTATCAATTTTGCTTCGGCCAATGCCCGGCAGGTGTTGCGCGGGTCGCCGGCCCTGGTGCATTGCGCCACTAAGGGCGGTGTGCTCTCTATGACGCTGCAACTGGCAATGGAAGGGGGCCCACACGGCATCCGGGCCAACACGATTTCGCCGGGCCTGGTAGCCACCGAGGCCACCCGGCACTTGGTAAATGACCCAGCCCGCCTGACGGAGCTGAACGATAAGCACATGCTAGGCCGCATCGGCCAGCCCGAAGACATTGCTTGGGCGGCCGTCTTTCTGGCGTCGGACGAAGCCGGCTGGGTAACCGGGGCCGACTTTCCCATTGATGGTGGTGCTTCCAAGTGGTAAACCCCAACCCGCGCTATCCCTCACATTTTTATTGTTCAGCGCCTCCCTCTCTTTATGAAACGCAAGCTACAGCAGCTGACCCTGAATGCGGTAGCCAAGAAGTACCCTGAGAAGCACATCGATAACAAGGACCCCAAGAACCTAGCCATAGGCGACCTGACCATGCACATGCTCACCCCAGCGGTGATTGAAGTGGCCGGCGGTGGGCAGACTATAATGCCACAGCTTCCGCAGCCTTACAAGACATCTAGCCAGACGTTTAGCTACGCCAACGAATAGCCACTTACGCTGGCCGGAATTTCATTCTCCTTCACTTTTGCTTACTGTAATTTACCATGACTCATTTGCCAAAAAACAACCTGTTTCTTGCCTGCCTGCTGGCAGTAAGTTCTGTCGCCACCGCTCAGGCGCAATCGACTAAGTCCGGTACGCCCTCAAAGTCCAGTACGCTCTCAGCGGAAGCACGCATCAAGCGCCTGGAAGACAAGGAGGAAGTGCAGCACGTAATGGCTATTCATGCCTACTACCACGGCATCGGGCGGAACGATATCGAGTATGCGCAAATCTGGACCAAAAAGCAGTCCGACATAACGTTTGGTCAGAACCAGGGCTACTACGTGGGGCATGCCTCGATAAAAAACTACTACGTTGATTATCAGAAAAAGTCGCAGCAGCGCGATTTGACTGTTCTGAAGACGAAGTACCCGCAAATAGATGCCGCCAACCCGGAGAATCTGCCAATGGGGGAGCTGTTTATGCACAGCCTTACCACCCCCATCATTGAAATAGCCGGCGACGGCCAAACGGCCAAGGGCGTGTGGTATTCACCGGGCTTCGTGACGGGGGTAGGTGGAGGAAATGCGCACGCCTTCTGGTGCTACGAGAAGTACGGCGTGGACTTCATTAGGGAGGACGGGCAGTGGAAAATCTGGCATCTGCACGTCTACACCGACTTTATCGTGCCCACGGATAAGAGCTGGGCGCAGGATGCCGGGGAAGCCCAAATGGGTAGTAGCACCGCCGCGCCTACTCCCGGTGGCATGCCGCCCATGCCCGCCGACATGCCCAAGCCCGATAAACAGGTCATTACTTATAAAACCTACAGCCCCACCAATGTGCCGCAGCTGGTGCGCCTGCCGGAGCCTTATCGCACGTTCAGCGAGACCTTTAGCTTCGCCAACGAATAGCCCAGGCAGTTCCCAGCCTAGTCCCATTCCATGACTGATTTCAAAGGCGAAGTATTTAGGCGCGGCGAACCCGGGTACGAGGCGGCGCGGGTCACGCGCATCTTCAACGGGTTCAAGCCCGCCCGCTACCCGGCCCTCATCGTGTTCGCAGCCGATGCCGCCGACGTGGTAGCGGCTGTGCAACTGGCAGCGGCGCAGAACCTTACGGTTTCCATTAGGGCCGGGGGCCATAGCTGGGCCGCGTGGAGCCTGCGTGATGAGTCGCTACTACTGGACCTGGTACACCTCAACACCATTGCCTTTGACGAAACCACCGGCCTGGTGGGCGTGGGTCCGGCTACGAAAGGCGGCCTGGAGCTAAACCCATTCCTGGCGGCGCGTGGGTTGTTTTTCGGTGGTGGGCACTGCCCTACGGTGGGCGTAGGCGGCTTTTTGCTCCAGGGAGGACAGGGCTGGAACTGCCGGGGCGGCTACTGGGCCTGCGAGCGGGTAATGGCCATCGACGTGGTGACCGCCGCCGGCGAGCTGCTGCACGCGACCGAAACCGAGCACGCCGAGCTGCTGTGGGCAGCCCGGGGAGCAGGGCCAGGTTTTTTTGGAATCGTCACCTGCTTTTACCTCCAGCCTGAGGCGCTGCCTAAGGTCTTAAACGAAAGCGCCTATATCTACCCGATGCGGCTATTTAAGGAGGTAGCCCATTGGTTAACTGACCTGCACCACACTGTGGCCGCGCCCGTCGAAATTGTGATGGTGGGCATGTGCCTGCCCGACTGGAGCGAGCCAGTACTGCTGGTACACGGCCTGGCCTTTGTGGACACGCACGAAGCCGCTGCTGCCGCGCTGGCCCCCTTTGAAACCTGCCCGGTGCTCGACCAGGCGCTGGTGCGTGTGGCCAACCAGCCGACCACCATGGCCGAGCAGTGCGAAGGCCAGCTGCGCCAAAATCCTGAAGACCATAATTATGCCGTGAGCAACGCTTGGCTCAACGGTTCGCCCGAAGAGGTAGTAACCCGGATGCACGACGCTTTCGCCACGCTGCCTACTCCCAAAACCTTTACCCTATGGTATAGCATGGCCCCGTTGCGCCCGCTGCCCGATATGGCCTTTTCGCTCCAAACGGAGGTGTATTTCGCTACCTACACCATCTGGCAGGACCCCGCCGACGAGGCTCGCTGCCGCGCCTGGGTGAAACAGCAGATGCACCGCCTGGCTCCGGTCTCAGCTGGCCAGTACCTCGGCGACAGCGACTTCACCGCGCGACAAGCCAAGTTCGTGTCGGAAGAAAATTGGACGCGGCTCCAAGCCCTGCGCCGGCAGTACGACCCGCAGGACCGGTTCCATGCCTACCTAACATCAGACGCGACTCAACTTAACTACAACGAGGCCTTGGAAGCCGACTTGCTCACACCATCCGTCAATCAGTCACAAATCCTATGAAAAAGCTTCTGACGCGGCTCGCATCCCTGGGGCTGGGAAGTCTGAGCACCTTTTCTAGCTGCTCGCCGCGGCCCGCCGACCAACTAAAAACCCTGGAAAAACAAGTCCAGCAAACCGTCGATTTGCATCAGATTCAAAACCTGATGGGCACGATGACTTACCAGTTTGAGGCGGGCAAGTACGAGGATATGCTCGCGCAGTTTGCCCAAAAGACGGATGGCGTGACGGTTGAATTTGCTAACTGGGGCGTGTACACCGGCCGCGCAGGTGCCCATAAAATGATAGTAGAGCGCTGGCAGAATATTGCTCGCCATCACGCCGAAGGTATGAAAAAAGCTTTCCCCAACGCTGGCCTGGAAAATGACCGTGCCGGGTTGCTGGACCTCACTGCCTTGGCATCGCCAGTACTAGAAGTAGCTGGGGATGGCAAAACGGCCAAGGGCCTCTGGCTGGTGCCAGGCCTGCAAACTGAGTTCAATCCCCAAAAAAAAGCTCCTGATGCCGCTTGGGCCTGGCTGAAGTACGCCGTGGACTTCGTGAAAGAAGACGGGCAGTGGAAGGTCTGGCACTACCACGTCTTTCCTTGCTTCCGCACATCCTTTCACCAAAGCTGGGTCGAATCCTCAATGGCAATGGATGCCGCCCGGAAAAACGGCATCCCGCCCCCCCCGCCCTTCGACGACCTCAAATCGGACAAGCCAACGACGTCCATTCACGCCTACAACATCGCCCAAGCTCCCGCCTACGACCCGAAGCCACCGGTGCCCTACGAGACGTTCAGCCAAACTTTTAGCTATTAAGACGGGCTGGCTAAGCCTGCTTTCCCACGTTGTTTTTTTCGACTACTTTATCATGGCTAAAAACCCGCATTATATTTCTCAACTAGCACACGTAGAGGTGTATACCACTGACCTGGAAGCGTCGGTTAAGTTTTTTACTGACTTGATTGGGCTGGATGAAACCGGCCGCGACGGCACCTCGGTGTACCTGCGCTGCTGGGGCGACTACTTCCACCACACGCTAAAGCTCACGCCCCGCGACACGCCCGGCATGGGCCACCTGAGCTGGCGCGCCGACAGCGCCGAGGCGCTGGAGGAAGTGGTGGCCTACCTCGAAAGCACCGGCGCCGGCGAGGGCTGGGTGGACGGCGACCTGGGCCACGGCCGCGCCTACCGCTTCTACTCGCCCGACGGGCACGTGCACGAGGTGTTCTGGGACGTGGTGTGGCTGCGCGAAACCGGCGAGCGCGGCAGCGTCTTTGCCGACCGCTACGCCAGTAACCGCCGCCGGGGCATGTCGCCCCGGCGTTTCGACCATGTGACGCTGAACACGAGCAACTACCCCGCCGACCGGGATTTCTACAAAGGGTTGGGCTTTAAGAATCCCGACGAGGTGCGCCTGGATAACCAGCCTGGCGAGCGCGCTATTGGCGGGCTGTTTACCACCGGCAACCTCTCGCACGACATTGCTATTTTCACCGACCCTGGCATCGAGCCGAATCAGGGGCTGCTCAACCATGTGGCTTTTAACTTCGACAGCCGCGAGGAAGTGCTGCTGGCCTGTGACTGGGTAATCGAGTGCGGCTACACGCTGGCGATGGGCGCGCCCACCCGCCACAAGGCCGATGAGGGCTTCTTCATCTACGTGGACGAGCCGGGCGGCAACCGCTTTGAGTTCTACGCCGGGGCGCGGCTGGTTTTCGCCCCCGACCACGGCCCCGACGTGCATTACCTCAAGGACAACCCCAACGATGCCTGGGGCATCGTTAGTCCCTGGAAGGCCGACGGGACCTTCAAGGACGAGCACGCTTCCGTCAAGCACTAACCATCGACCCGCTATGTGGCATTTTTTTCCGGGGAACTACATGTTCTCCTACCAGCTCATCCGCATCCTCACCCAAAGCCAATATGGCGGCGGCGAGTTTAACGAGTGCATTGAGGCGGCCAGCAAGATTGAGGTCGGCAACCGCGAGAGCTTCCACGAGGCCTGGGCCTGGCAGGGCAACCGCGTGTACGACGAAGCCGAGGCGGCGCTGGCCAAAGGCCATAAGGTGTCGGCCAGCGCCGCCTACCAGCGGGCGACCAACTACATCCGGACCGCCGAATTTTTCCTGGAGCCCGATGATGAGCGCAAGCTACCGACCTACCTCAAAGCGGTGGAGTCGTTTCGCAAGGGCTCGGGGCTGTGGGCTACGCCGCCACGCATCGTGCAGATTCCCTACGAAAGCTCCTACCTGCCGGGCTACTTCTTTGAGGTGCCGGGGCAGCAGAACGGGCCGCTGGTTATCGTGTTCGGGGGGCTGGACAGCTGCGCCGAAGAACTGTGGTTTGGGCCGGCCA
>CALMOO010000639.1:30881-41659 GCA_937871705.1 uncultured Hymenobacter sp. | reverse complement strand
CGGCCAAGCTGATGGTGGAGCGGGGCGTGTCGGTGCTGGTGGTAGACGGGCCGGGGCAGGGCGGGGCGCTGCGCCTCAACCACATCCCTACCCGCTTCGACTACGAGGTGCCCGCCTCCACAGCCCTCGACTGGGCCATTGCCAACCTGCCCATCGATGGCGAGCGGGTGGGCATTATGGCCGTGAGCATGGGCGGCTACATGGCTGCCCGTAGCGCCGCCTATGAGCCACGCTTCCGGGCCTGCGCCATCTGGGGCGCAGTATATGACTACTACGAAATCTGGGCCAACCGGCCCGACGACCACCCGCTGGCTAACATCGTGCAGCACATCGTGGGGGCCACCAACATGACCGAGGCCCGCGAGCGGCTCAAGAAATTCACCATGGCCGGGCACCTGGATAAAATCAAGATGCCGACCTACATCACCCACGGCGAGGACGACCGCCAGAATTTCGTGAGCCACGCCCACCGCGTGTACGAAGGCTTGACCTGCGAAAAGGAAATGACCATCGTGCCCAAGGAAAGCACTGGCTCGTCGCACTGCAACGTGGACAATTTCACGAAGGTATACCCTATGCTCGACTGGCTGGCCGACCAGCTGAGCGCTCCCCCAGCTGCTTCTCCTACCTCTGTTTCCGCTACTCATCATGTTGAAAGTAATTAAAAAGGGCATCACCTACGCCGAGTCGGGCGAGGCTGATGCCAAGGTGCGCGCCACCGTCGAGGGCATGATTCAGGACATCCGCACCAGCGGCGACGCGGCCGTACGAGCCTTGTCAGAGCGCCTGGACAAGTGGGCGCCGGCGAGCTTCCGGTTGTCGCCCGCGCAGATTCAGGAGATTATGGCGGGCATAGCGCCGAGTGTACTCGACGACATTAAATTTGCCCAAGCGCAGGTGCGCAATTTTGCCGAAAAGCAGCGGGCCACTATCCTCGATTTGGAGGTGGAAACCCTACCAGGCGTATTTCTGGGGCATAAAAACCTGCCTATGAATAGCGTGGGCTGCTACGTGCCGGGCGGGCGCTACCCGATGGTAGCCTCGGCCCATATGAGTGTGCTCACGGCCAAGGTGGCGGGGGTAAAGCGCGTAATTGCCTGTACGCCGCCCATCAACGGCCAGATTCCGGCCGAAACGGTGGCCGCGATGGCCCTGGCCGGGGCCGATGAAATCTACCTGCTCGGTGGGGTGCAGGCGGTGGCCATGATGGCGCTGGGCACCGAAACCGTGGAGCCGGTAGATATGCTGGTGGGCCCCGGCAACGCTTACGTGGCCGAAGCCAAACGCCAGCTCTACGGCCAGGTGGGCATCGACCTCTTTGCTGGGCCCACCGAAATCCTGGTGATTGCCGACCACACGGCCGATGCCGAAATGTGCGCCACCGACCTGCTGGGCCAGGCTGAGCACGGCCCGACTTCGCCGGCCATCCTGTTGACCACTGACGAGCAACTAGCCCACGCTACAATTGCCGAAGTAGCGCGCCAGCTGCAAACACTGCCCACCGCTGATATTGCCGGCGTGGCCTGGCGCGACTACGGCCAGGTGCTACTCGTGGACTCGGTAGACGAGCTAGTGAGTGAGGCCGACCGCCTCTGCAACGAGCACGTGGAAGTGCTGACCGAAAACCCGCGCTACTTCCTGGAGCACATGACCAACTACGGGGCTTTGTTCCTGGGGCCGCGCACCAACGTAGCCTATGGCGACAAGGTAATTGGCACGAACCACACGTTGCCTACCAAGGGCGCAGCCCGTTACACGGGCGGCCTATGGGTAGGCAAGTTCCTGAAAACCTGCTCGTACCAGGAAGTGCGCACCGCCGAAGCCAGCGCCTTGGTGGGCGAGTACTGCTCGCGCCTGTGCGCCATCGAGAACTTCTGGGGCCACAAGGAGCAAGCCGACTTGCGGGTACGCCGCTACGGACAGCCCAAGCCCGAAATAAAGCATGAACCCGCTTAGCGGCCAGGTTGCCTTGGTAACAGGCGGCGCGGGTGGAATTGGGGCGGCCATCTCGGCGGCGCTGGCCGCCGCTGGGGCCACCGTAGTGGTGACGTACAACACCGATGCGGCCAAGGCCACCGCATTGCTAGCGACGCTGCCTGGTACCGGCCACACCGTGTTTCAAGCGCCCGTGAACGACAGCGCCCGGCTGATAGAACTCGCTGATTTTGTGGCTGCCACCTACGGGCGGCTGGACATTCTGGCAAACAATGCGGGCGTGACCACGCCCGTGCCGCACCACGACCTCACCGGGCTTTCCGACGACTGGATTGACCGAATTTTCACCACCAACTGGCGCGGGGCTTTCGCCATGATTCGGGCCTGCCAACCGCTGCTCACGGCGAGCGGCAACGGTTTGGTCGTCAACATTTCGTCGGTGGCCGGCCAGACGGGTATCGGCAGCAACGTGGCCTACTGCGCCTCCAAGGCCGCACTCGACAGCCTGACCCGCTCGCTGGGCCGGGCGCTGGCCCCGGCGGTGCGGGTGGTATCGGTGTCGCCGGGCTGGGTGCTCGGCGACTACACCCAGCACATTGACCCCGAGTACCTGGCCCGGCAGGTGGCCGCCACGCCCCTAGGCCGCCTGGCTACCCCGACCGACGTGGCCGCTACTGTGCTGGCGCTGGCTACGGTGTTGCGCTTCACCACTGGAGCTATTATCCCGGTCGATGGCGGCCGTCCTCTCAACTGATTTTCTCTGCTCTCTATGAAGTTCGTAACTTTTAAAAACGCCGAAGGGATGGCCCGGGCGGGCTGGCTGCAAGGCGGCGGTGTGGTCGATATGCAGCAGGCCAGCGATGGCGCACTGCCCGCCGACATGCTTTCGTTTATAGACCAGCACGAGGAATATCTGGCGGTGATTCAAGCCAAGGGATTACTTGGCCTGGCTCCCACGCACCAGTTGGCCGAGGTGCAATTGCTGGCTCCGCTGCCCAACCCGCGCAGCTTCCGCGACTACATCAGCTTCGAGCAGCATCTGCTCAATGCTTCGTCGAAATTCGGGCACCAAGTGGCAGCGGAATGGTACGAGATGCCCATCTTTTATTTCACCAATCACCAGGCCATTTACGGGCCGGAGCAGGACGTGCCGCGCCCGGCCGGCGAAACGCGCCTGGACTACGAGCTGGAAATGGGCTGTGTGCTGGGCAAGGGCGGCCAGAACCTCAGCCCGGCCGAGGCCGAGGACTGCATTTTTGGCTTCACGATTTTCAACGACTTCACGGCCCGCGCAATCCAAGCGCGTGAGATGCGCTGCAACCTGGGGCCGGCCAAGGGCAAGGATTTTGCCAATGCCATTGGGCCTTATCTCGTTACGAAAGACGAGCTGGCGCCGCACCGCGACGCTACCGGCCGCTTCAACCTGCGCATGACCTCGCGCATTAACGGGCAGACGATTTGCGACGGCAACTTCCAGACCATCCACTACACCTTCGGGCAAATGCTGGCGCGGGCTTCCGAAAACCACGTCCGCCTGCACCCCGGCGACATCATCGGCTCGGGCACAGTCGGTTGGGGCAGCCTCATCGAAACCAACTTCGAGGCCCACCGCCCGCTGGAACCCGGCGACGTGCTGGAGCTGGAAATCGAGGGTTTGGGGATACTGCGCAACCAGATAAGCTAACGGGTCATGCTGCTCCAACGCGACACAATTAATCCCTTGAAAGGCTGGCAGGTAGACCGCGCCAGCATCCGCACGCTGGGCCACGACTTGCAGCGGCCCGAGTGCATCCTGGCCGAGCCGGACGGCACCATATGGACCGCCGACGCGCGTGGCGGCGTGGTGCGCCTCGGCCCCGATGGCAGCCAGCAGCTAGTGGTGCCGCCCCGCCCGGCTGGTGCGGCCGAGCAGTCGTTTGCCGACCGCTATGTGCAGGCGCAAGGCTCCTTACCCAATGGCCTGTGCTTCACAGCGAAAGGCGATTTCATCATTGCCAACTGGGGCTCCGACTCTATCGAAACCATGACCCGCGACGGGCAGCTGCGTACGCTTTACACCGAAATCGATGGGCAGCCGCTGGGCAAAACCAACTTCCCGCTGCGCGACTCGAAAGGACGCATCTGGTTCACGGTGACGACCCGCGAGCATCCGTGGTCCGACCAGATTAACTCGCGCACCACCGACGGCTACATCGGGGTAATTGATGAGCACGGCATTCGAATCGCGGCCGAGGGCTTTTGCGGCACCAATGAAATCCGCTTCGACCCGCGGGAAGAATGGCTCTACGTAGTAGAAAGCACGGCCTGGAAAATTTCGCGGCTGTGCCTGCGCCCCGATGGCTCGCTCGGCGACCGCGAAACCTATGGCCCCGAGCGCCTGCCCGGCTTCCCCGATGGCTTCGCGTTTGACACGTTCGGCAACCTCTGGATAACGCTCATTTTCACCGACCAGCTCATTGCCCTCACGCCCGACGGCGAGGTACTGACGCTACTCGACGACTCGAACCCCGCAACCCGGCAGCGCCTCACCGCCGCCTACGATGCCCGCGCCGTGACTCCCGAAATCTTGGCCGCCACCCAAGGGCCGACTGCTCCGTGGCTGGCCAGCCTCACCTTCGGCGGTCCCGACCTGCGGACGGTGTACCTGGGTAGCCTGCGCGGCACCACCGTGCCTTTTTTCCGCAGTCCGGTGGCTGGCCAGCCCATGATTCACTGGCGCTGATTTAGTAAAGCGGAGTGGTACTCCGTTTAGTCGCTCGCATAGGAACGGAATGTCACTACATTTTACAAGTGCTTTTCAATCATGATTTTAGAAGCCGCCACTTTCGATATCAAGCTTGGCACCGAAGCCGAGTTTGAGCAGCATTTTGAGCAGGCGCAGCTCGTCATCAGCCAGGCGCACGGCTACCTCGGGCACCAACTGCACAAGGGCCTTGAAACAAGCGGCAAGTATCTGCTGCTGGTGCGCTGGCAGACCCTGACCGACCACACCGAAGGCTTTCGGGGCTCGCCGGCTTTCCAGCAGTGGCGGGCGCTGATTGGCCCGTATTTCAATGCCCCGCCCGCCGTGGAGCACTGCGAATTGAAATACGAAATGTAGCCACGTGGCACCTGTTTTCTTCCCTCCAAAACTCATCAGTATGACGCCGCACTTCAAACCACTGCACCTGGGCATCAGCGTAGCCGACATCAACGCGGCCATCGCCTGGTACGAGGAAAAGTTAGGGTTCACGCTGCTCTTCAACAAGTTCATTCCCATTGCCCACGCCAAAATTGCCTTTCTGCAGCACGGCGATTTTGAGCTGGAATTATTCGAGGTAGAGGGGGCGAAACCGCTGCCCGAAGACCGCAAAACTCCTAACCTCGACATCCAGACCCACGGCACCAAACACGTTGCCTTTTCGGTGCCCGACATGTCGGCGTGGGCCGCCGCGCTACGCGCCAAAGACGTGGACTTCGCAATGGAGCCCCGCGTGATTGAAGGCACCCCCACCTGCTTTATTCGCGACAACAGCGGCAACCTGCTGGAGTTCATCGAGCGGCCCGAGTTCTTCTAAGCAGTGAAACTACTGCCCAACGATTTATAAGTCTTTATTTCTTAGCCTAATATGGCCAAATTTCAAGATAAAGTTTGCCTGGTAACCGGGGCTGGTTCGGGCATTGGCAAGGCTACGGCGCTGGCGTTTGCCCGCGAAGGCGGCCAGGTAGTGGCGGCCGACGTGAACCTGGCCGCCGCCGAAGCTACGGTAGCCGCCATTGCGGCGGCGGGCGGCACGGCCCTGGCAGTAGCGGCCAACATCGGCCAGCGCACTGAGGTCGAAAGCCTGGTGGCCCAAGCGGTAGCCAGCTACGGCCGCCTCGACTGCGCGGTGAACTGCGCGGGCATCGCGGGCACGCTCTCGCTGCCAACGCACGCCTACCCCGAAGACCAGTGGCTCAACATGTTGCACATCAACCTGACCGGCACATTCTACTGCTTGCAGGAAGAGCTAAAGCAAATGCTGGCGCAGGGCAGCGGTACCATCGTGAACGTGGCCTCGGCGGCCGGCCTGGTGGGCCAGCCCGAAAACGTGCCCTACGCCGCCAGCAAGCACGGCGTGGTGGGCCTTACCCGCACGGCGGCCATCGAGTACGCCACCCAAAATATCCGGGTGAATGCCGTGTGCCCCACAGCCATCGAAACGCCCATGATTATGGATGGTCGCCGCAAGCTGCGCGACAACCCCGATAAGTTGGAAGAAGCCAAAAACCTCCAGCGCATGAAGCGCATGGGCCAGCCCGAGGAGGTGGCCGACGTGATTCTGTGGCTCTGCTCGCCACAGTCTTCCTTCATCACGGGCCACGCGCTGGGCGTGGATGGGGGCGCTTTCGCCTGACACCAAATTTTCATTTTCCCACCCTTCTATTTTCTCTAACATGGTAGCCCTGAATAAAGTACTGGTGGTTGGCGGGGGCATTGGCGGCCTTTCGGCGGGCATTGCGCTGCGGCAGGCGGGCGTGACGGTTGAGGTAGTCGAACTCAATCCCGAATACCACGTCTACGGCGTAGGTATCATTCAGCCCGCCAATGCGTTGCGGGCGCTCGATGCCATTGGGGTAGCGGACACCTGCATTGAGCGCGGCTCGCCCTATGACCAGTTCGACCTCTACCTCGCCAACGGTACGCCGATGGGCCGGGCCGGCACCGTCTCGACCAATCATCTACCGAGCCACAACGGCATTTCGCGCCGCATTCTGCACGAGGTGCTGCACGAGAAAGCAGTGGCCGAAGGCGTGCAAATTCGGATGGGCCAGTCGGTACAGGACTTCGACAACGGTCCTGATGCGGTAACCGTCACCTTCGCCGACGGCCGCACCGACACCTACGACTTCGTGCTGGGGGCCGATGGCATCAATTCCAAGCTGCGGCAGGCCCTGTTTCCCGACTGCCCCAAGGCCCGCTACACCGGGCAGTCGGTGTGGCGCTACGCTTTTCCGCGCCCGGCGGGCATGGCCAATGCGGCCATGTTTTTCGGCAAGCAAACCAAGGCGGGCATCGTGCCCATGACCCCCGACACGATGTACCTGTTCCTGGTATCGGGCGAGGGTGACAACTGGTTTATTGCTGAGCAGGAGCTGATTCCACGCTTTAAGGCGCACTTAGCCGAGTACGCCGCTCCGGCCATTGCCGCGCTGCTGCCAGGCATCACCGACCCCGCAGGCGTGGTGTGCCGCCCCTTGGAAACCGTGCTGCTGCCCGCTCCCTGGCACCGGGGCCGCATCCTGATAATTGGCGATGCGGCCCACGGCACCATTCCGCAGCTGGGCCAGGGCGCCGCGCTGGCCATCGAGGACGGCGTAGTGCTGGGCGAGCTGGTGCAAACGCAGGACAGCGTACCAGCTGTTTTTGAGGCGTTTATGCGCCGACGCTTCGAGCGCAGCCGCCTGGTGGTCGAAGTATCGGACCAGATTGGCAAGTGGGAGCAGATGGAGTGGCAGGGCCTGCCGCTGCCCGAGGGCATTAATATTGGCAAAGAGATGAACACTACGTTCACGGCCTTGATGGAGGCTATTTAATGCATTGGTTATGAGCGCCGAAAATCAATTGCTAACACCCGATGCCGCCTACCGGCCCCGCGACTGGGCCGTGCATCCGGCCTACGTGGTGCCGGGCTACCGCTCCACTGAGCTGCGTGCCCCAAGCCAGAAGCTCATCCCACTGAAGCACACCCTTTCGGAGCTGACCGGGCCGGTGTACGGGGCCAGCCACGTTGGCCCCTTCGACCACGACCTGACCCGCAACGGCCGCGTGAACGGCGAACCCATCGGCGAGCGCATCGTGGTAGCCGGCCGCGTACTAGACCAGCACGGTCAGCCCCTGCCACACACGCTCATTGAGCTGTGGCAGGCCAACGCAGCGGGGCGCTACGTGCATAAAATAGACCAGCACGACGCGCCCCTCGACCCCAATTTCTTCGGCGGCGGGCGGGTGCTGACCGATGGCGATGGCTGGTATAAGTTCATGACCATCAAGCCAGGAGCTTATCCCTGGGGCAACCATCCCAATGCCTGGCGGCCGCAGCACATTCACCTCTCGCTGTTCGGGCCGAACATTACTACCCGGCTCGTGACGCAGCTCTACTTCCCCGGCGACCCGCTGCTGGAGTACGACCCTATTTTCCTGGGCACACCGCCCGCCGGACGTGGGCTGCTCATATCGAAGTTCGATTTAAGCCTCACCGAGCCGGACTTTGCCCTGGGCTACCGCTTCGACATCGTGCTGCGCGGCTCCGATGCCACGCCCTTTGAAACCCGCTGATTTTTATGAATCTACTGCCGCAAACTCCTTCGCAAACCGTGGGGCCGTACTTCGCCTACGGCTTGGTGGCGCTGCAATACGGCTACCCTTTCGCCAGCGTGGCGGGCCGTGAGGTAGCCGCGGCCCACACCCCCGGCGAGCTGATTATCTTGGAAGGCCGCGTATTCGACGGGGCAGGTGCGCCCATCAGTGACGCGCTGGTAGAAATCTGGCAGGCCGACGCCAGCGGGAAGTACCCTGTTGCACCAGCCGCCAATGAGTTTACCGGCTTCGGCCGTTTCGGCACGGGCACCGCGGCGGGCAATGTTTTTCAATTTCAAACCATTAAGCCGGGGGCCGTGAGTGGGCAGGCGCAGCACATCAGCCTTATCGTGTTCATGCGCGGGCTGTTGAGCCACGTGTATACCCGCCTCTACTTTACCGACGAGGCCACCGCCAACGCCGCCGACCCGGTGCTGAACAGCGTACCCGCCGGGCGGCGCGGCACCCTGCTGGCCGAGCGCGTGGCCGGGCCGGGCCTGCCCACCTACCGCTTCGACATTCGGATGCAGGGCGAAGACGAAACCGTATTTTTTGACTTGTAAATCAGCAAATTACCCAACTAAAGATGGCCAGCCTGTTTCAGCCCTTATTCACCGATGCTACTATCGATGGCCTGTTTGCCGCCGAGGCGCAGGTGCAGTATATGCTAGCCTTTGAGGCCGCGCTGACGCAGGCGGAAATCGCCGGGGGCTTGGTGCCGACTGCGGCTGGCGCTGCCATCGGGGCCGTTTGCCAGGAAACCGACTGGCCGGTAGCCGACTTAGCCCAGCAAACCCTACTAGCCGGCAACCCCGCCATCCCATTGGTGAAGCTGCTGACGCAGCGCGTGGCCGCCCGCGACGCGGAAGCTGCCAAGTATGTGCATTTCGGCGCGACCAGCCAGGATGTGCTCGACACGGCGCTGATGCTTCAACTGCAAGCTGCCTTGGCTCACATCAACCAGCAAGTCAGACAGGTGCAGCAGGACGTGGCCCAACTTGCCGCTGCCCACCGCGCTACCCCGCTGGTAGGACGCACGTTGCTGCAACAGGCGCGGCCCCTCACGTTTGGCTACCTGGCGGCGGGCTGGCTCGATGCGCTGCTGCGGGCCGGTGAGCGCCTGCACCGCCTGTCCACCGACACGCTGGCCGTGCAGCTGGGTGGGGCCGTGGGTACGCTGGCTACCCTGGGAGCCGATGGGCCGGCTGTAGTAGCGCACCTGGCCGAAATCCTTGGCTTGCCCGCCCCGCTGCTGCCCTGGCACAGCCAGCGCGACCGGTTGGTGGAGGTGGGTGCCACGCTGGCCCTGCTGGTGGGCGGCCTAGGCAAAATGGCCCACGACCTGCTGCTGCTCATGCAAACCGAAGTGGCCGAAGTGGCAGAGGGCGCGATCCTTGGCAAGGGTGGCTCTTCGGCCATGCCCCACAAGCGCAACCCGGTGCGGGCCACGTTCTTAGTAGCCATTGCCGGGCGTACGCCGGCGCTAGTGGCCACGCTGCTAGCAGGCCTGCCGCAACACGAGCTGGGCCGTGCTGCCGGAGCCTGGCACGCCGAATGGCCCGTGCTGCCCGAGTTGCTGACGCTCACCGCCGCCGCCCTGGGCCACGCCCACGACCTGGTGGCGAACCTGGAAGTACGCCCTAACCAAATGCGCCACAACCTCGCCCTGACGCAGGGGCTTATTTTCGCCGAAGATGTAACCGCTGCTCTCACGCCGCATCTGGGCAAGGCTGCTGCCCACCAGTTGGTGGAAGAAGCCAGCCGCGCCGCACCCCGCGAGGGCGTGTCGCTGCTTATGTACCTGACGCATAAGACGCCAGCCGCCGCCCTGCTGGGCGAGCCTGAGCTAGCCGCCCTTTTCGACCCCGGCCGGGCAACCGGCCTGAGCGAATTTTTTACCGATGCCGTGCTGACGCGCTTCCAGACCGCACTAGCTGAGCCCGTTGCCTGATTTTTGCCATGCCCTTCCTTCCCACTGCCACCGGCGACCTATACTATGAGCTGAGCGGACCGGAAACGGCCCCGGTCGTGATATTGTCTAATTCGCTGGGCACCGACCATACCATGTGGGACGCGCAGCTGCCTGAACTCACGGCGCACTTTCGGGTGCTGCGCTACGACGGGCGCGGCCACGGCCGGAGCGTAGTATCGTCAGGGCCGTATTCGGTGGAGTTGCTGGGGCAGGATGTGCTGGCGCTGCTCGACGGGCTAGGAATCGGGCAGGCGCATTTCTGCGGTTTGTCGCTGGGTGGGCTGGTGGGGCAGTGGTTGGGCATTCAGGCGGCAGTGCGTTTGCGGAAGCTGGTGCTGTGCAACACGGCCGCCAAAATCGGCGACGCGGCGGGCTGGAATGCGCGCATTGCGCAGGTGGAAACTAACGGACTAGCCGAGTTGGCTGATGCTACGGCCGGGCGTTGGTTTACGCCGCCCTTCCGGCGCAGCCAGCCCGCCGTAGTACAAAAAGTAACAGACGTATTTCGAGCTACTTCGCCCGTCGGGTACGTGGCCGCCTGCGCGGCCGTGC
>CALMOO010000639.1:0-30871 GCA_937871705.1 uncultured Hymenobacter sp. | reverse complement strand
GGCAGGCCATTCGCCAGATTCCGGTACCCACCCAAATTTTTGCCGGGAGCGCCGACCCGGTCACGACCGAAGCCGCCGGGGAGTACTTGGAGCAGCACATTCCCCGCGCGCACCTCGTGGTGCTGCGGGCGGCTCACCTGTCCAACGTCGAGGCCGCGCCCGCCTTCACGGCTGCGCTACTTCGGTTTTTAAAAGCTTAACTACTTGATTAGCATGAGCCAGGAAGAACTATACGAAACGGGCATGAAAGTGCGCCGCGAGGTGCTAGGCGCTGCGCACGTGGACCGCGCCACGGCCAACGCGAACGACTTCAACGGGGACTTTCAGGAGTTTCTGACGCGCTATGCCTGGGGCGAAGTCTGGTCCCGGCCAGGTTTGGCGCGGCACGAGCGCAGCCTCATCACGCTGGCGATGCTCATCGCCCTCAACCGGGAAGACGAGTTCAAGATGCACGTGCGGGCCGCTTTTAACAACGGCGTGACGAAGGAGGAGCTGAAGGAGCTGATTCTGCACGTCAGCCTCTACTGTGGGCTACCCGCTGCCAATACTGCCTACCACGCCGCCGAGCAAGTATTTGCTTCACTTGACTTAAAACCCTAACTATTATGGCTACTACGTTAGAAATTCCGACCCGAACGCAGGTCGGCATCATTGGCGGCGGGCCGGCCGGACTGCTGCTGGCGCAACTGCTGCACCAGCAGGGCATCACGGCCGTGGTGCTCGAAAACCGCAGCCGCCAGCGGGTAGAAAGTCGCCAGCGGGCGGGCCTGCTGGAACAGGGCACCGTGGATGCGCTACGCGAAGCGGGAGCCGCCGAGCGCCTCGACCGCGAAGGCCTATTTCACGAGGGCGTTATCCTGAGCTACAATGGGCAGCGCCACCGCATTGCCCTCACCGAGCTGACGGGCGGCGCGGGCGTCACCATCTACGCCCAAACTGAAGTGGTGAAAGACCTCATTGCGCAGCGCCTGGCCACGCAACAGCCACTGCTATTCGAGGCCGAAGCCACCCACATCGAAGGGCTGACCACGGATTCACCCGTTATTCATTATGCTCTTGACGGACAACAGCATACGTTAGCCTGTGACTTTGTGGCGGGCTGCGATGGCTTCCACGGCATTGCCCGGCGGACGGCCCCGGAAGGGTTCTTCAAGACCTATGACAAGACCTATCCCTACTGCTGGCTGGGCATCATCGCGCAGGTGCCCCCGAGCACCGACGAGCTGATTTACGCCTTCCACGAGCGCGGCTTTGCGCTACACTCCATGCGCAGCAGCGAGCGCAGCCGCCTCTACGTGCAGTGCGATGTGACCGATACCGTGGCCGACTGGCCCGACGAGCGCATCTGGGCCGAGCTGCACCTGCGCCTGGGCACGGCGGGCTGGACGCTGAGCGAGGGGCCAATCCTGGAAAAAACCATTACGCCCATGCGCAGCTTCGTGACCGCGCCTATGCAGTACGAGCGCCTGTTTCTGGCCGGTGATGCGGCCCACATCGTGCCGCCGACGGGGGGCAAGGGCCTCAACATGGCCGTGGCCGACACGCGCCAACTATTTGAGGCTCTGCGTACCCACTACCAGGATGGCGACAACCGCGGGCTACTCGACTACTCGGCGGCATGTATGCGCCGGGTGTGGCGGGTGCAGGAGTTCTCCAACTACATGACCGAGCTGCTGCACCGCAACCCCGAAAAGTCCGCCTTCGACCAGCACTTGCAGGAAGCCCGCTTCCAGCTACTGACGACCAGCCGGGCCGCTTCGCAGGTGGTGGCCGAAAACTACGTGGGCCTGGCCGCCCGCCGGGCCAGTGAGGCAGCAGAATGGCCTCTTCCTCAAGCACTATGAAACAAGCACCCCAACTCACGGCTGCTGAAGCAGCCGCCAAAGTACGCAACGGCGACGTGCTGCTGGGCGGTGGTTTCGGCATGACCGGTAACCCTGTCCACCTGCTGCACGCCCTGGCCGAAACTGACACCAAAGACCTAACTTTTATCGGCAACAACGTGGGGGAGCAGGGGCTAGGTGGCGGCCGCCTGCTGCTCAACGGCCAGTTGCGCAAGATGATTGGCTCGTTTTTCACCAGCAACCCCGACGCGGTGAAGGCCGCCCAATCGGGGCAGGTGGAGTATGAGTTGCTGCCGCAGGGTACGCTGGCCGAGGCGCTACGGGCGGGCGGCGCGGGCATCGGGGGCTTTTACACGCCTACTTCGGCGGGCACGCTCATCGCTGAAGGGCGGCCCACCATGGTCATTAAGGGCGAGGAGCAGGTGTTTATTGAAGGCATCCGGGGCAATGTGGCATTCATCCGGGCCTGGCGGGCCGATACGGCGGGCAACCTGACCTACCGCCTTACCGAGCAAAACTTTAACCGGGCGATGGCCACGGCCGCCGACCTGGTGATTGCCGAAGTTGAGGAAATAGTGCCGGTGGGCGAATTGAACCCCAACCACATCCATACCCCTGGCTGCTTCGTGGACTTCCTGGTGCAGGCCCACGTCACGCTGGCCGACCTGGGCACCTCGGCTAGCATCGGGGGGGGTAGGGCCCCGAGCCAGAGCCGACTGAACATGGCCCGCCGGGCCTTTCAAGAGCTGCAAAAAGGCGACGTGGTGAACCTAGGCATCGGCATCCCCACGCTGGTAGCCGATTTGATTAAGCCGGAAGACGGCATCATCCTGCACACCGAAAACGGGATGCTAGGCGTCGGGCCGGCTCCCACCGACGGCGGCGGGGCGCTGGACTACCCGGTGAACGCCGGCAAAATCCCGGTTACGGCCCTGCCCGGCAGCTCGTATTTCGACAGCGCCGACTCGTTCGGCATGATTCGCGGGCGGCACGTGGACGTGGCCATTATGGGCGGGCTGGAAGTGGATGAAGCGGCCAACCTGGCCAACTGGGCGGTGCCCGGCAAGCCGTTGCTGGGCGTAGGTGGGGCGATGGATTTGGCTTCGGGCGCGAAGAAGCTCATCATCACTCTAACCCACGCCGACCCCGATGGCACCAGCAAAATTGTGCCTACCTGCACCCTGCCGCTCACCGCACGCGGGGTGGTCGATTTAGTGATAACTGACTTGGCCGTGTTCACCTACGCTGGCGGCCAACTCACGCTCATCGAGCTGATGCCTGGCGCGACGCTGGATGAGGTGCGCGCCAAAACGGCGGCTCATTTCGTGGAAAAACTACGCTAATATTTTCTATCGCAAGATTTTATGCCTGAATCCTTTCTTATTGACGCGGTACGCACTCCCATTGGCAGCTTCGGCGGGACGCTGGCCGCCGTGCGCGCCGACGACTTGGCAGCACTGGTTATCCAGGAGCTGCTGGCCCGCAACCCCAATGTGCCCGCCGCAGCCGTGGACGACGTAATTCTGGGCTGCCACAACCAGGCGGGCGAAGACAACCGCAACGTGGCCCGCATGGCCGCACTGCTGGCGGGCCTACCCCCCTCGGTGCCCGGCGAAACCGTGAACCGGTTGTGCGCCAGTGGGATGTCGGCCGTTATTCATGCCCACCGCGCCATCCAGACCGGTGATGGCGACGTATTTGTGGCCGGCGGCGTGGAGCACATGACCCACGGGCCGCTGGTGATGTCCAAGCCGAGCAAAGCCTTCGGCACCGACTCGCAAATGCACGATTCGAGCTTCGGCTGGCGTTTTGTGAACCCGCGCATGGAGCAGCTTTATGGCACCGACCCGATGGGGATGACCGCCGAAAACCTGGTGGAGCTGTACGGCATCAGCCGCGAAGACCAGGACCGGTTCGCGGCCTGGTCGCAGCAGAAGGCCACGGCCGCCCGCGAGAGCGGTCGCCTGGGCCAGGAAATCGTGGCGGTAAACATTCCGCAGCGCAAAGGTCCGGCGCTGGCTTTTCAGCACGACGAGTTCATCAAGGCCGACACCACGCCGGAGCGGCTGGCGGGCTTGCGCCCGGCTTTTAAGCAGGATGGCACCGTGACGGCGGGCAACGCGGCGGGCCTCAACGACGGTGCGGCGGCGCTACTGCTGGCTTCGGGCGCTGCCGTGGCGCAATATGGCCTGAAGCCGCTGGCCCGCATCGTCAGCTCGGCGGTGGTGGGGGTAGAGCCGCGCATCATGGGCATTGGCCCGGTGCAAGCCTCGCAGCAAGCCCTGGCTAAAGCGGGCCTGACCCTGGCCGACATGGGCGTGATTGAATTAAACGAAGCCTTCGCCGCGCAGGCACTCGCCTGCACCCGCCAGCTCGGCCTGGCCGATGACGACCCCCGCATTAATCCCAACGGCGGGGCCATTGCCCTGGGCCACCCGCTGGGCATGAGCGGCACCCGCCTGCTGCAAACCGCCGCCCTGGAGCTGCACCAGCAGCAAAAGCAGTACGCCCTGGCCACGATGTGCGTGGGCGTCGGCCAAGGCTACGCCGTGGTTATTGAGCGCGTGTAAGTGGCTGATTTCAGAAGAAATTTAACTTAACAATTTTACCTATGACTACTAGCTCTCTCTTAAACCGCTTGCAGCCGCTGGGCTTCTCCCACGTTGCCCATGCCCACCTCAACCTGCCGCCCGCCGAGCTGGTAGAAGCCGCCCTGTGCCGGGGCGAAGGTACCCTCACCGACACCGGCGCCCTCATGGCCGATACCGGCCAGTTTACGGGCCGCTCCCCGAAGGACCGGTTTATTGTCAAAGACGCGAGCACCGCCGACAGCGTGTGGTGGGGCGACATCAACATTGCGTTTGACCCCGCTAAGTTCGACCAGCTGCAAGCCAAGGTGGTGGCTTACCTGGAAGACAAAGAGCTGTACGTGCGCGAAGCTTACGCCGGGGCGCACCCCGCCTCGCAACTCAAGCTGCGCATTGTGAACGAGCTGGCCTGGCACAACTTGTTCTGCTACAACCTGTTTCTGCGTCCCGGCGAAGGCGTGGACACCAACTGGACGCCCGATTTCAGCATCATCTGCGCCCCCGGCTTCGAGGCCGACCCGGCCGTGGATGGCACCCGGCAAAAGAACTTCGCCATTCTGAATTTCACGAAGAAAATCCTGCTTATTGGGGGCACGGCCTACGCCGGCGAGATGAAAAAAGGCATCTTCGGGGTGCTGAACTACCTGCTGCCGCATGAGCAGGACACGCTGCCCATGCACTGCTCGGCCAACATTGGTACGCACGGCGACGCGGCCGTATTTTTTGGCCTCTCGGGCACGGGTAAGACCACGCTTTCCACCGACCCGCACCGACACCTAGTGGGCGATGATGAACACGGCTGGCTGCCAGGGCAAGGCGGCATCTTCAATTTCGAGGGCGGCTGCTACGCCAAGGTTATCGACCTGTCGGCCGAGAAGGAACCCGAAATCTGGCAGGCCATTAAGTTCGGGGCCATTGTCGAAAACACGCGCTTCGTGCCCGGCACCCGGTCGGTGGACTACGCCAACAAGTCGGTGACGGAAAACACCCGTACGGCCTATCCCATCGACTACATCCCCAACATCGCCGTGCCGAGTGTGGGGCCGGTGCCGACCCATATGTTCTTCCTCACGGCCGATGCTACGGGGGTGCTGCCGCCCATCTCGCGTCTCGACAAAAGCCACGCGATGTATCATTTCCTGTCGGGCTACACAGCTAAGGTAGCGGGCACCGAAATGGGCGTGACCGAGCCGCAGGCCACGTTTTCGGCCTGCTTCGGGGCCGTGTTTCTGCCGCTACACCCGACCAAGTACGCCGAAATGCTGGGCCAGAAAATGGACGAAAACCCCGTCCACGTCTGGCTAGTGAACACTGGCTGGACGGGCGGAGCCTACGGCACCGGCTCGCGCATGAAGCTTGGTCTCACCCGCGCCATGATTACAGCGGCGCTCACCGGCCAGTTGGAGCAGGCCGATTTTCAGGTGCATCCGGTATTCGGCGTAGCAGTGCCAACCGCCGTGCCCGGGGTGCCCGCCACCTTGCTTGACCCGCGTAGCACCTGGGCCGACCCAGCGGCTTATGACCAGGCAGCGAAGCTGTTAGCCAGCAAGTTCATAACCAATTTTGAAAAGTACGCTGCTAATGCCAACGCTGAGATTCTGGCGGGCGCACCGCTGGCACTAGCGTAAGAATTTGCAGGCATGGCGTTCGGCCGTGCCTCCCCTTTTATGAGCAAAATAACGAAACAAGAAGCCCTGGACTACCACCGGCAGCACCCCGCCGGCAAGCTCGAAGTCACGCCTACCAAGTCCATGCGGACGCAACGCGACTTGGCCCTAGCTTACTCGCCGGGCGTAGCCGAGCCGTGCCTGGCCATCGCCGCTCACCGCGACGACGTGTACCAGTACACCGCCAAGGGCAACCTGGTGGCCGTTATCAGCAACGGGACGGCCGTGCTGGGGCTGGGCAACCTGGGGCCGGAAGCCAGCAAGCCCGTGATGGAAGGCAAGGCGGTATTGTTCAAGAAGTTCGCTGGTATCGACTGCTTCGATATTGAGTTGGACGTGACGGACCCCGACGAATTTATCCGGGTGGTGAAGGCATTGCAACCCACATTTGGCGGCATCAACCTGGAAGACATCAAAGCGCCGGAGTGCTTTCGGATTGAAACGGCGCTGCGCGAGCAGTTGCACATTCCCATCATGCACGACGACCAGCACGGCACGGCTATTATCTCGTCGGCCGCGCTACTCAACGCGCTGGAATTGGTGGACAAGCGCATCGGGGATGTTCGAGTGGTGGTGAGCGGCGCGGGCGCGGCAGCGGTGTCGTGCCTGCGCCTGTACGTGGCGCTGGGCGTGCGGCGCGAAAACGTAGTGGTGCTCGATACGGCGGGTGTTATCTCCGCTAAGCGGCCCAATCTTAGCCCCGAAAAGTGCGAGTTGGCGACTGACCAGCCGTTCACTACTCTGGCCGAAGCGCTGGCCGGGGCCGACGTGTTCCTAGGTCTTTCGGCCGCTAACACCTTGCCCCCCGCCCTACTGCTGACGATGGCCGCCGACCCCATCGTATTTGCCCTGGCCAACCCCGACCCCGAAATTGCTTACGACCTAGCGCTGGCTACCCGCCCCGATGTGGTGCTGGCGACTGGCCGCTCCGACCACCCGAATCAGGTGAATAACGTGCTGGGTTTCCCCTACATTTTCCGGGGTGCGCTCGATGTGCGGGCTACCGAAATCAATGAAGCGATGAAGCTTGCGGCCGTCCACGCGCTGGCCGCGCTGGCCAAGCAACCCGTGCCCGCCGAAGTCCACGCGGCTTACGATAATGACACGCTCACCTTCGGCCGCCAGCATCTTATTCCCACGCCCCTCGACCCGCGCCTGCTCACAACAGTGGCCCCAGCGGTAGCTCGCGCCGCCATGGAAAGCGGGGTCGCACAGCGGCCCATTGCCGACTGGGTTGCCTACACGGAAGAATTACATACCCGCGTAGGCTCGCCCATAAATTCGGCAGTTTAGTGATTTTACAACATTGTTTTACAGTTGTTTATCAAAAAAACACATGGACGACCATAAACTTGCGCTGCCCGTGGGCACTACTCTCGACCGTTTCATCATGCGAAAGCAGGAAGATTTCGCCTATGCCACCGGCGAACTATCGCAGTTGCTGCGCGATATTGCCCTAGCCGCCAAAATCGTGAACCGCGAGGTCAACCGCTCGGGGCTGATTGATGTGACCGGAGCTTATGGCAACCGCAACGTGCAGGGCGAGGACCAGCAGAAGCTTGACATTATTGCCAATATCCGCTTTATCCGCGCATTGCGCAATGGTGGTGAGGTCTGCACCATCGTGTCCGAAGAAGACGAGGACATGATTCAAACGGGCAACAACCAAGGCAAATATGTGGTCGCCATCGACCCGCTCGATGGGTCCAGCAATATTGATGTCAACGTCAGCATAGGCACTATTTTCAGTATTTACCGCCGCACGTCGCCCACCGGTTCGGCTGGCACCGTAGCCGACTGCTTGCAACCCGGTACGCAGCAGGTGGCGGCGGGCTACGTCATCTACGGCTCCAGCACGATGCTCGTGTACACGACGGGCAATGGCGTAAATGGCTTCACGTATGAGCCTTCGCTAGGCGAGTTCTTTCTGTCGCACCCCGCTATCCAAATGCCCCTATCGGGCACCATTTATTCTATTAATGAAGGAAGTGCTAATTCCTTTTCGCCCGGTGTAGCGGCTTTTGTGCAGCACTGCAAAGACCACCATTTTTCAGCCCGCTATATTGGTTCGCTTGTGGCTGATTTTCACCGCAATCTGTTGAAAGGTGGCATTTACCTGTACCCTGCCACTGCCAAAAGCCCCCACGGCAAATTACGCCTTTTATATGAGTGTAACCCGTTGGCTTTCATTGTGGAACAGGCCGGTGGTCGCAGTTCTAATGGGAAGTGCCGTACGCTGGAAATCGAGCCGAAGGAAACCCATGAGCGCAGCCCGCTTTTTATCGGCAGCCAGGAATTGGTAGCGCAAGCCGAATTATGCTTGCAAGGGTGAATGTGCTATCTTTATCTGCTTCTTTAAAGTACCTAACTACTTATTTCGAAGGCGTCAACTATTATTTTGTATACACTGGTACTACTTAGGCACTTGACAGGATAGAACAGCCGAAACGCCGCAATATGTTGATGCCAAGGTAAGCAGCTGAGATTCTTCTTGTTTCTAGACCTTCGTGGCACAATACTGTACGAGTTCAATGTTTTGCCACCTAAACGCCGGTTTGTCTGCATCTTCAAGGCTAGCACCTTTTTGGGCAGGCGTTAGGAGAGAGCGTAAATCTCTACTAGCTGCCCGGCGGCTCCTTCGTAGCGCGCTACTCTGACACCCACGCTAATGAGCTAGTGTACCTTCGGAGTTTGCACTGTAGGAGAGCATCAAAAAGTGTGGGGCAGTTGGGGTCAACCACCAATTGGCTTAACTTGAGAAGCTATCTCTATCGGTGAAAGTCATGCCCCACCTGTTGCTTCACCCTCCGCCTTGGGCGATAACCGTCTGGCGGCGGTCTACCAGTTCAAGATTCACCTCCTGGGCATCAGCCCACAAATCAGCCTGCACGTGTTGGTGCTAGGGGATACGTCGCTAGCCGAGCTGCATCACATCTTCCAGGTAGCGATGGGCTGGGAGAACTGGCATCCGCATAGCTTTCATATCTGGGGCAAGGCGTACGGAATTGGGTATGCAGGAGGCACCTATTTTGCCGACAATTCCTGTCGGGTCCACTTAGGCGATTTTGAGTGGCGGGCCAACGACAGGTTCACCTATACCTACGACTTCGGCGACTACTGGCAACACTAGGTGCGGGTAGAGCAGGTGCTACCTGCAACCAACCAGCTTAGCAGGCCCACCGGTTTGTGTAAGTGGCCGCCGGGCCTGTCCTCCCAAGGAAGTTGGTGGTCCCAGCGGCTATGACCAGTGGACCCTGGACTAGTTCAGTTAGCGCTACGAAGCCCTCGGCCGGCTACTGGTCGGCGAGGACAATCGGGAAGACGATGTGCCAACCTGGTTTTGGACCTTCCGGCCGGAGCACTTCGACAAAGGCCAGGTCAGCGGACGGTTAACCAAACTGTATCAACTTAAGGGTCAGGTCAGTTTTCTGTATTCGCAGGGGCCTACACCTATTTTTTCGCGGATACGAAGCTCTGAAATCTGTATTAAGAAAACCACCTGCTTTTTCTGAGACAATCGAGGAGGTAGGTGCTGGTTGACAGCTCATGGTAAGTTGGCTAATGTGGCCGCGCTCACTAGGGAAGAATGAGGTGGTCGAGTTAAGCAGGAGAGAATTGAGTGCTAATTTCCCATCCCTATGGAAAAAGCCTCTTCCTCCAAACGACTGCGCTACGATGCGGCCTTCCGGGCCGAAGCCTTGCGCCTGGCCAGCGAAAGCCGCTCGACGCTGGCTGCTGCCCGCGCGTTGAACATTAACGCCAAGCTGCTCTACCAATGGCAGAAAGCGGCCCAGCAGCCCTTACCCGCTGACCCGGCCGAGGCGGCTGAGGTGCGGGCCCTGCGGCTAGCCAACCAACGGCTGGCCCAGGAGCTGGAGATTTTAAAAAAAGCCATCGCTATCTTCTCGACTGCCCCGACCCCGTGAGTCAGATGCAATTTATTGACCAGCAACGGGTTTACTATCCCGTGCAGCTCCTCTGCCACGTACTGGCCGTCGTGCCCAGCCGCTATTACGCCTGGTGCCAGCGGGCCGAAATCACCGCCGAGCCTGCGTGGGAAACGGCGATGGTCAACGTGTTTGACGACCACCAGCGGCGCTACGGCACGCGTCGACTGCAAGTCGAACTGCGCGAGTTGGGCCATCGCGTGGGGCGACAGGCCTTACGCACGGCCATGCGTCGCCACGGCCGCAAGGCCTTGCAGCCCAAGGCTTTCACGCCACGCACGACGGATTCGACCCACGGCAAGCGCTGCGCCCCGAACTTGCTGCTTGACCAGCCACATCCGACCCAGGCCAACCGGGTGTGGGTCAGTGACATCACCTACCTACCCCTGGCCAACGGCCACTGGGTTTACTGTTGTGCCTTCCAAGACGTATGCACCAAGCAGGTCGTGGACTGGCAAGTGCGGGCCGATATGTCCGAAGCCCTAGTAACCAGGACTTTACAACGGGCGCTGCTTGCCCAACGGCCCCGTCCAGGCCTGATTGTCCACTCTGACCGCGGCGGCCAGTACGTAGGCAAGGTCTACAAAACCCTGTTACGCAACGCCAAGGCCCAGCTCTCGCACAGCCGCCGCGGCGAGTGCTACGACAATGCCCAAGCCGAGAGCCTCTGGGCGCGCCTCAAAACGGAGCTACTCGAAGTCCGCGAGTGGCCTGTTTTTACGGACCTAGCCGACGCGCAAGCCAGCGTGGCCGATTATTTTGACTACTACAACCACAAACGCCGCCACTCCGGCATCGGCTACTTAAAGCCTTATCTCTTTCACCAACAGAAACTTGCCAATATCACCTAATTCTCTCCTGCTCAACTAGACCACCTCAGAAAACCCAGACATGGCCGTTTACATCCTTGGCCCTTACAGCTCCAATGATACATTTATAGCTTTTGTTGACCAGAAAGCCCGAGATTTTTGGTCTAACTTCGCACGTGTATATGATACTGTCTATGGTGAGTTTGATTGGGTCAGAAAGTGGGCTGAGCTTTAAAATGGCCCCGTTATTTTTTACACCGTCTCAACTTATGACCACCTAGATCCGCACCTATGTCGGCCTTGATGGGAAAGCTAGCTTGTGGTGCGCCTAGAAGCAACCGTAAAAAAGCCTGCCCGAAATGGATAGACTTTTCTAGTATTATGAGAAAAATGTTGGCAGCTTGCGCCGCTGAGTAGTTAACGCATAGGGCTGGGTAATAGTCGAGAAACAGAAAGCCCCGACCAACCGGCCTTGCCCTTAACCAATTTTAGAGCTCCCCCGGCCGGTTGGCTGAGAGATTTTTTGCAGGAGAAACTAGTGAGCCAGCGGTTAGAGCAACCCACCTTCCTCAATCCCGCCGTCTCCGTGAAGCAACCATTGATTTAGTTCGTATGGGGTGAGGTGGGCAGTCATGTAGGTGTGCAAGGAAATGCCACTATTTTCAAGCAGGTAACGCTTAAAATCCGGAAAAGAGAGCCATTCATACGGTGGTAAAACCCCTAACCTTTGCTGTACGTTAGGCGGTAGGGTAGCATACCACGCGAAGGCGTCGGGTATCGTCGCACGGAAAGAATCTGCCAGGCGGTAGTAGGCCAGTACAGCCTCTACTACCTTTTCAGTCGTGGTCAGGTGAGTAGTTTCCATCATAAACAGAAGCTACGGTTTAGGGCGAAAGACGTTAAGGACGGGGTTTTAGAAGCACCAAAAAGCTCCCTCGGCCGGTTGGCTGAGAGAGCGCTAAAATTTAGGTAAGGGCAAGGCCGGTTGGTCGAGACTTGTGAGGAGGCTCCGGCGCTAGGCTTGCGCGAGGTGCGCCCGACGCATCTCGCCCAGCCACTGCCAGGCATCGGCAGGGTCCTGAAAAATTTGCAACTCGAAGGATGCCGCACCATCGAGGCGGGCGGTCAGCACATCATGGTGCTGTTCGGCCTGCACCACGTGCGCCACGTAGCGCAAGCCCAGCTGCGTAGCGCGGGGTATCCACACGTCGACGAGCCACTCCAGGCTCTCGAACAGGGACCTTGCAGAGCCGAGTTGTCGTTGAGCAGAAACGGGCTGGGCATCCGGGCGGCGTGTTGCAGATAGGCCTTGGCCCCACGGTACGCCTCCTGTGGGTCTATGTACCCGTGCCAGATAGCCTGAGCCAGCCTTCGGCTTCATGGTAGGAGAGGTCGCAAAACTATAAGTGCGCAGGTCGACGTTAGCATGGAGGTGCTTCCGGATGTGCCAACCCAGTTAGGAGGAGTTGTGCAAAAAGCAGCGCAACTATCCAGCCAGTTCCGACCGATTCCAACGTCATAAGCCCTTGTTTTTCAAGAGAACCTACGGCTATTCCTAACCAATTAGGACAACCCACTGCCCTTTGGGCAAGGTTGGCTAGTGTATGGGGTTAGGATTGCTATAAACCGGCGACTGGGCGCTGTGCGCCGTTGGCGGCGGGGCATTACGACTCTCAACCTGTTTTCGGGGTAGCACAAAGGCGATGAAGGCAGCCAGTATCGTAGCGGCCACCACCAGCCACAGCACCGGCTTGTGCCAGTGCCGGGTAGAAGCGTCGGCGACGCCATCGGTGGGCAATTGAGGCGGGTGTGGCTGCATAGTTTCTGCTTATCAGTGACCCAGTTACTACGCAGTTGCACTACAGGAGTTCAGCTAGCCTAGTTGCCGAGCTGGCACTAGGGTGGGTGCTTGGCGACGCGCAGCACCTGGCAAAGCTAGCGTACAGGCAGGTTGCTTCGGCGCTGGGTGATGTAGTAGGTGCTCACCAGGTTGGCTGGCCAAAGATGACCAAGGCTCTTTTAATCTATCCAACTCCTGCTCGGCCCGCTTGAGTTGGGCCTGCAACTGGCGCGCTTCTGGGTCCCGGGCCACTTCCACGCTGCCCACCTCGGCGATAAGCTGCGCCTGCTGCCAGCGATAAAGCAGCTTAGGGCTGATGCCTAATTGCTGGGCGGCTGCTTGCGTGCTGCGGCTCTCCGAGGCCAAGCGTAGCGCCTCGGCTTTGAATGCGTCAGTGTATTTGCGCCATTTATCCGGCGTGGTCTTGCTGATTTTCGTGCTCACGACTCAAGAAATATACGTCCTGCTTCTGTGCGCCCTTAATTAGACCACCTCAAGTACTGTAGGCGTACGTAGTCGGCGTACTCCTGCACCAGCCCCGCGGCATTGGTGAAATAGAGGGAGGTCGGCAATAAGCTCATCAGACGCTAAAGATACTGGCGTGCTTGGTGCTCGTGGGCAGAGCGTGGCCTGACGTGGTGGGGACGGGGCGACTGAGGGCGGCGGCTGGGGAGCGGACACATGGGGGTGAACCGCGCTTTTGTGCTACGTACTTTTTTATACTGCTCGATTTAGCAGGCCTTAACATGAGGTTTAGGTGAAAATTCATCTTGGGTGGCATTCTATGAACGGTGTTGAAAGTCAAGAGTTGAAGGCAAGTTTTGATGTAAAATTTGCTTGATAGGGCTGGCCCGACTTGACAATGGCAAAGGCTTGCTTGAGGAGCTTGTTGCAAACGGCAATCAGGGCCACTTTCCCGTTCTTGCCTTTGGCCACCAGCCGCTCATAGAGCGCCTGGCAGGCCGCATTCTTTTGCTTCGCGGCCAAGCTGCACATATAGAGTTTGCCCCGGATCAACCCGCCCCCCATTTTAGTAAGGCGCGCCTTCCCCCGCACACTGGTGCCGGAACTGTGCTCTCGCGGGGAGAGGCCCGCGAGGGCGATGAGCTGGCGGTGATTATCAAAGCGCTGAAAGCCCCCGGCAAACAGTAAAAGCATGCCCGCGGTCTTACGGCCAATCCCGGGGATGGAGCACAACAGCGTCAGCTCGGCCTGGAAACGCTGCTCGAGTAAAGCCGGTAATTCGGCTTCGGCGGCTTGTATCTGTTCGGTGAGGACTTGCAGGGTGTGCTGCAGGTGTTCGCGCGCCAGCTGACTGATCACGGGTTGCTGCTGCAGGGCCTCCAGGGCATTACTAACCATGGTTTTCTGCTTGAGTAGCTGCTCATTGACTTGCTCCAGCTGCCGACACTCCACCAGCACTTGCTCGTCAGGCTGCCACACCTTAACGGCTTGTTGCTGGCCATAGCGCAAGAGCCACTGCGCGTCTTTGCGGTCGCTCTTGCCTTTACCCAGGTGCATTTGGATGAAGCGCTTGATGACCAGCGGATTGAGCACCGCTACCTGGCCTCCTTGCTCGTGTAAATAGTAAGCTACCGTCAGATTGTAGGTGCCCGTGGCTTCCATCACAAACAGACACTGGGCGCCACAGGCCTTTAGAAGTTGCTGAAAACCAGCTTTGCTATTGCTGACTTCCAAGTGTTTGAACTGCTGATTGACCTGATAACATACCGCCAGTGAGGCTTTGCTGACGTCAAGTCCAACGACGGGAAGAGGAAGTTGCGGCTCCATGCTTGGCGGGGGTAGGAAGTGAAGGGAGAGATAGGCAGGCAGGATTCCTAGCGCGTCTTTTATTATCCTAATACAGGCTCGATGGCCTCTTGGAACGGTCCAAAGTGGCGCTAGAAAAGAGGAGGGATTCTCATAGAATACGAGCTCTACGGCTCCAGAACGTTTGAATCTTACTCTCCTCTTTTCCTGCTCAGTCGCCGCAAATACGGCAGGTAGGCAAACATAGGAAGAACGCTGCTCTAAGCATGCCACGTGACTAGCGCTCTAAAACTTGCCTTTCGGGGTTACAAGGTTCTCAAGCTCCAGCTTGGGTTGGGACAAGCAAGGTGCAGTGGCTTCCCACCTAGAAAGTCTACCGTAGTATTACTTCCTTCAGCCAAAATAATTGTCCCCTAACCACCGCCACCGGCTACTCCGCGGGCAGTTGTCGCTGAAAATGCAGTCGCAGTAGGGTATCTATTTTCTCGCGGTCGAGCGGCTTACTGGCCAGCCCGGCAATCGGCAACTCGTGGAGGCGGCTTAGGTCGCGCGAGTCCATCGACGTGGTGAGCACGACGATAGTCGTGGCATCCTGCTGCGCCTGCGGTAAGCGCAAGTAGGCCGCCAAAAATTCGATCCCCCCCATGCCTAGCATCGCCACGTCGAGCAGCAGCAGCGTGGGCACGTAGGGCGGCGGCTGGGTGAGCAGGGCCAGCGCCTCTTCGCCACTGGCGGCCACTTGGACCTGATCGGTTACCTGGTATTTCTTGAGCAGGTGCTCGTTGAGAAAATTGGTCGTGTCGTCGTCATCCACGAGCAGAATGTAGGGAAGCTTCTCCATATAAAGTGAGGGCCGGGTTAGGTACGGGGCAAGGTGACGGTGAAAGTCGAGCCGGCATCAAGCTGGCTCTGCACCGTGATGGTACCGCCGGCGTTTTCTATTGTTCGTTTAATCAGGTAGAGCCCTACGCCCGAGCCTTCGACGTGGGTATGCAGGCGACGGAACATCGTGAACAAGTGGCCTTGCTGCGACTCGCTCAAGCCCAAGCCATTATCCTGGACCTCCAGCACCAGCTGCTCGGCCGCGCAGTGCGTGCGCACGTGCACTACCGGCACCCGGTCAGGGGCCCGGTACTTGAGCGCATTGCTGAGCAGGTTAAAGAGCACGCTACGCAGGTTCTTAGTCGAGCAGCGGACGCCGGAGCAGGCTTTTACCGCTACTAGTAGGTCGGCGCGGGTACTTTCCAGCAGCGGCCGCAAGTCCAGGCAGACATTTTCCAAGACTCGGGGAATGTCTAGGACTTCGGCTGGCTGCTCCGGGGGCGCGGGTTGCAGGCGGGAGATATCGGTGAGGTGGCCCACCGTCTGCTGGAAGCGGGTGATGGCCCCCTCCATCATGCCGACCAGGCGCGGCACCATCGGCTCCTGCGCGGCGGGGGGCAAGTACTCGCGCAGGACGTTGAGCAGCCCCTCGATATTGGCAATGGGGGCTTTCAAGTCGTGCGAGGCGGCGTACACGAACGTGTCCAGGTCGGTATTGGTGCGCGTGAGCTGCTGGTTCACCTCGGCCAGGTTCGCCGCCAGCGCCTGGGCTTGCTGCGCGCTGGCAATCACCGCGTGGCGGGTTCGCACCTGCTCCGTGACGTCGTGGGCGAAGACGCGCACGCCATCAATGGCTCCGTGCGCGTCACGGCGGGCCTGGTAGGTGAAGGTCCAGTAGATTTCTTCCAGCGCCTGCCCCGCGTGCCGGGCCATCATCAAGGGCAGTTCCTGTACCACCACCGGCTCCCCAGTTTGGTACACCTGGCGAAACAACCCCGGAATAGGCGTATCCACTAGTTCAGGTAGGGCGGCGAGTAAGGGCTTGTCTAGTAGTTCCCGCCCGGGAAAGATGCGCTGGTAGGCCGGGTTGACCAACTGGAACACCAGGTCGGGCCCCTCCAGGATGACGATAGGAGCCGGAGCCTGCATGAAGAGCTGCTCCAGTTCTTGCCGTTGCGCTTCCTGCGCTTGCCGGGTCCTCACTGGCTCGCTCACGTCGTAGGCGAAGACGGAGATGCCAGCAATTTCGCCCTGCTCCCGGTAGGCCTGGTAGGTGAAGTTGAAATAAAGGGTCTGCGGCGGGCCCACCGGCGGCGCCGTGACAAACGGCACGTCCGTGCCATAATACGTTTCCCCAGTTTGGTAGACGTGGTCCAGCAAGGCTATAAAGCCCTGCGCCTGCAATTCCGGCACGGCCTCGGCCAGGTCGCGGCCCACCAGGGACCGACCGGCAAACAGCTGCCGGTAGGCGGGGTTGACATACTCGATGCGGTGATTGGGGGCGCGCAGCAGTTGCACTAAGCCCGGGGTTTGCTCGAAGAGGTGGTAGAAGGCCTCGCGCTCCTGCGCCTGACGCTGGGCGCTGGCCAGCAAGTCCGCTTGTAGGGCCAGCGCCACTTGGGTGCGCTCGGCGACCCGCGCTTCCAGTTGTTCGTTGAGCTGCTGCACCTGCTGGCGGGCTTGCACTTGCTCGGTCACTTCGGTGGCCGCCACCACCGCGCCACTCACGTGGCCATCGTCCTCGCGCAGGGGGTGATAGACGAAGTTCCAGTAGACCGTGTCGCGCCGCCCATCGCGCTCGTGCACGGCGGGCATTTCGTGGGCGACGTGCGGTACGCCGGTAGCTATCACCTCCGCTAGCAATTCCTCGTAGCCCATGCCCGCCACTTCCGGCAGCGCCTCAAACAAACCCCGGCCCAGGAGTTGCGCCGGGGTGCGGCCCCACAGCCGGCACACGTTGGGGTTAGCCAGCTCAATCACGTAGTTGGGGCCCCGGTACACGGCAATGGCCACCGGTGCTTGCTCCAAAATGCGCTGCAACTCCCCGCGCTGCTGCTCTACTTCGGCGCGGGCGGTCTGCTCGCGGGCCTGGCTCGCACGCAGGGCGAGCTCCACGGGGCTACGAGGCTGGTCAGCCGTATCGGTGAAGCTTACCAGCAATGCCTGGCCCACCCGGCGGGCGGCGAGGTGGTAGTAGTTGTCGTAGCCATCGGCCTGGTAGTTGACGTGGAACGCGCGTGGTTCGCCCGTGACAAATGCCTCGAGGTGGAACGCAAAGGTGCCGTGCTGCTGGCTGTGCGGCCACTGCTGCAGCTGCGTGAGCAGGGGCCGCTCCGGCAGCTGCAGCATGCGCTGAGCGGCCGGGTTGAGATACTCCAAGGAGAAATCAACGATTTGGCCCGTGCCGGCTGGGTCATACCGGGGGGTGTAAAGAATGACCCCGGTGAGCGAGACGGCCAGTAACGCCCGAAATAGGTCGTCAAGGGGGGCCAAGGCAGTGAAATCAAGCGCATCAGGCATAGCAGAGGGAAAAAATAACCGGCTGAAAAGCAGCGAACGTTGTTGCCCCAAGACCTGCCAGGGGCAAACGCCAGCGGTTGATCGCGCGCTAGGAAGTGAGCTGGCAAGCAAAATTTTCCCTGTATACGCCCCCAGGACGGGCGGGGTACTACGAAAAAGGCCATGCTCCCAAGTGGCTCGTAAGGGCTGACCACCTTTGTTGAGGCGCTGGACCGGCAGTTAATTGACTGGGTATCCACGCCAAGTGGCAAAGCCAAGCATATTTAATGTCCTTGCAAATTGACAGAAGCTACTCTTCAGTAACTGTTCGCATTTCCTAAGTAGGACCCAAGCTGAGCTATTCGCCCAGCTATCTTTAGGCTACCTATGTGGGACGGTTGCTACCCTTTTTATTCTTACCAGCGGGGCATAGGGGTAGTGGAGGCGTATCATTCCCATCCCGCTTGTCAGATTGCCCAAACCATTGAAGCGCGTGACCGCTTGTCGGGCCAGGGTCCTGGCTGGCCCGAGTGCCGCTTCTGCGTCATGCACGCGCGACCACTTACGCGGGCACGGGCGTTGCCAAGTCGAGCACCTCGCCAATCGGCAGCCCCCCTTTTTGGCCAGTAGCCCTAATAAGCCAGCTCCCGCGGTCCTGGCAGAAACATACCCCGCCGAGCGGCGTTAACGTCGTCAGTGCTGGTCAGTAATTCGCCCGGCGACTCTCAACTACCCTTTTTAGCTTATGGAGCCCTTACTCGCGGAAAACCCCAACCGGTTTGTTCTCTTCCCGATTCAGAACCCCTAGGTGTGGGAGTTTTACAAGAAAGCCGAAGCCTCGTTCTGGACGGCCGAAGAAATTGACCTCTCGCCTGACCAGAAAGACTGGAACGGCCTGACTGACAACGAGCGCCACTTTATCAAGCACGTGCTGGCCTTCTTTGCCGCCTCCGATGGCATCGTGAATGAAAACCTGGCTATCAACTTCATGCAGGAAGTGCAGATGCCTGAGGCGCGCTGCTTCTATGGTTTCCAGATAATGATGGAAAACATTCACAGCGAGACGTATTCGCTGCTGATTGATACTTACATCAAAGACCCCAAGGAGAAGGACTACCTCTTCAATGCCCTCGAAACGGTGCCCGCCGTGCAGCGCAAGGGGCAATGGGCGCTCAAGTGGATTAACTCGGAAAACTTCGCCGAGCGCCTCATTGCCTTCGCGGCAGTAGAAGGCATCTTCTTCTCGGGCTCTTTCTGCTCCATTTTTTGGCTCAAGAAACGCGGCTTGATGCCCGGCCTGACGTTCAGTAACGAGTTGATCTCGCGCGATGAGGGGCTGCACTGCGACTTCGCTTGTTTGCTCTACAGCTACCTCGAACACAAGCTACCCGAGGAGCGCGTGCACGCTATCATCCGCGACGCGGTGACGATTGAGCAGGAGTTCGCCACGGAGGCCCTACCCGTCAGCCTGATTGGCATGAATGCCAAGACGATGAGCCAGTACATCGAGTTTGTGGCCGACCGCCTATTGGTGTCGCTGGGCTGCAGCAAGATTTACAATTCTACCAACCCCTTCGATTTCATGGAGATGATTTCGGTGCAGGGCAAGACCAACTTCTTCGAGAAGCGCGTAGCGGAGTACCAGAAAGCGGGGGTAATGAGCGAGCGCAACGACAACCTGTTCTCGCTGGACGAGGACTTCTAAGCCCTGATGCTACTCGAAAAAGCCCGGCCGGCTAAGCGGAAGTAGGGAAATGAAAAAGCTAGGTACCGGTAAAGGATGGCACGAATAGCTTAGGCAATGGGCTCAACGTAGGCTGACTGGGGGCTGGTCGAGCCTTACGAGCTCCCCAGCGACTATGGCTGCCCCCGTTACCTAGCCAGCGTGCGTGGCTCCAGGCGCTTTGCCCCCTTGGCGCCTGGGGTATAAGCAGGTGGAGGCTTGGCGCGAGGACGGTACCGGGGACGCGTTGCGCCCTGGGCGGCACCAACTGCTACGCCAGGTGACTCGCGACTGCAAGCCTACGGCGGGCGCTAGACTCGTAGTCCGTGCGCACGGGCCGTAAAAAGGAGGCGGTAGCCTGGTAGGTGGTCGTAAGCTAAGCCCCTGAACCAGAAAGTTGCCTTTACCCCCGTCAGCGTGACGAGCAGGGATGAAGGCAACTTTCTGGTTCGGCGGTGGTTCGTCCGCCAGGAAGGGCAAGCGGACCGCCTACTTCCGTACGCAGCTTAGCCGTGGCGCTGTTTCCACTCGTTAGCTAGGCCCAGCTTCTTAGCGATGTCCTTGAACATTTCGGGGTCGAAGTCGTCCTCGCCGGGCGAGTTCAACTGGGGCTCCTCCTCAAGCACCGGATACGGCACCCCTTTGATGGCGCCTTCCTTTACGATTAGCTCCGAGCCGTCTTCGGGGTGCTTGCCGTTCCAGATGAAGCCGGCTTCCTTATAGGCATTGGGCGAGAAGGTGTAGAGCTCGCGGTGCAGGCCGTGCTCCATGAACTTGCGCGCCTCAGGAAACTTAGCGTTCGACAGGTTGGGCACCGGCATGATTTTCTTCACGTCAACGCCGGTAATAACTTCCAGCGCTTTAGCGTAAGCATATACGTGCAAGCCGCCGCGCACCAGCAAATAGCCAATCATGGTGCGGGCGCAAGGGTCGGTTACGGTTTCGTACGCGCGGATTTTGTTAGCGCGGGCACCGCATTCGAGGAAGAAGTTGTGCAGCAAATCCAGGCGCAGGTTGCCCGAGCTGGTCACATACTGGCCGGTCCAGGGGTTGCCCATCGAGTCGAAGGGTAGGGCAGCCTGGCCGCTCGCCAAGAAGTGATACGTATTGCGGGCATCGGCCGCGCCAGCCAGTGGGCCGGGTACTGGGTCGGTGCCACGCTGGGTGGTACCGGTCAGCAGCAAATTGATAGCATAGCTTACTGCCTCAATGTGCGAATACTCCTCAGCACCGATAGCCGAAGTGAGCGCGTAGAAAGGCCGCAGCCGCTCGCGCCCCCGGAAGTTGAACGACTGGAACGTGTAGTTCATCAGCGTGCTCATCTCCCCAAATTTCCCGCCCAGCAACTCCTGAATGGCGGCGGCATCGTTGGCCGAAGGGTGTTTTGGTTTTGGCAGGTCAAGGGCCAACTCGTCGAGACGAAGGATCATACAGCTGGATAAGGGGGCAGGTAATCAAAGGAGCTACGACGGCGTCGCTCCCGCCGCCCGGCTCTGCAAATTTACGCCGGGTAAGGTGGGCAGCAGGGTTGTGGCGGCAGTAATAAACTGCTAACTCGACAGTAGAAGTAGTCTCCAGTACTAGCCCTTACTAAACTACTGTTGCCTTTATTTCCATTGCCTGTTTACTTACCGGTTGAGCCGCCCTCGTTGGCTTTACCACTAGGCCGGCTAGCAAAGGCACCAGCGGGTGGGCAACCCCGTCCTAGCAATTACGCGTGCTATCCGCGGGCAGGCCCCCCTAGAGCAGTTTCAAAGTCAGCATACGGGGTACTTTAGCGGGATGAAAGCTTATTCGGACGATTTACGCGAGCGCGTGGCCGCCGCCTGTGCTACGCCGGGTCGGAGTCTGCCACAAGTCGCGGCGCAATTTGCCGTTTCGCTCTCCTTTGTCGAGAAGTTACAGCAACGCCAACGCACCAGTGGTTCAGTCGCCGCCCTACCCCACCGCGCCTCACGGCAGATGGTCGCGCCGCACTCTTGACCTGCGTAGCGGCCGGCGGGCCCGCTTTAGGGCGCACGGCCCTCTGGAACGCTTTACAACAGCTGGACTGGCGGCGCAAAAAAAGAGTCTCCACGCCGCCGAGCGCGACACCGAACGCGTGAAGGCATTACGGGGAGACTTTTTGGAGGCGGTGCAAGCGGAGGACTTTACGCGCTTCAGGTTTGTGGATGGAACCGGTGTTAACTTGATGTATAGACGCCATTACGGCCGGGCTCCAGGTGGCCAGCGGGTAGACCAAGCCGTGCCGCTGCACAATGGCCCGATGTCACACTCATCGCCGCGCTGACTACCCAAAGGTTGGAAGCGGTGATGGAACTAGACGGGGCGGTTAATGCGGGCTGGTTTGCCGTCTACCTCGAGCAGGTGCTCGGCCCTACGCTAGTGCCTGACGACGTGGTCGTGCTCGATAAGCTGCGCGTGCACAAAGCAGCCGGCTTGGCCGAGTTGGTGGAGGCCCGCGGGGCCCGACTTCTCTTTTTACCGCCTTACTCGCCCGATTTCACACCTGTCGAGTTAGCCTTCAGTAAGCTCAAAACCAGTTTGCACACGGCTGCTGGGCGCACCCGCGACCCGTTAACGGTGGCTGTGCGCGCCGCGGTAGACTGGATTTTGCCCCAAGATGCCTAAAACTGGTTTGACCACTGCGGTTAGCACGTACACTGACTCCGAAACCGCTCTAACTAGCTTACTACGTAATTTTTCGCAAAAATTACGCGTATCTCCAGCGCAATAATGGGCGTAGAGCTTGGGATGGTAGATTCACCCCAGCTTCAGGCAGCCGCGCGCCGCCGCGCCGTTGCCGCCGCAATAGCCCTTACGGCTAACACCCCTCTAGCCCCCAAACGGTATGAACGGCAGCTGCTGGCCCGCTATCAAGCCGGCACCCTAACCATCGACGAAGTGCTAGCCCGGCTGGATACCAGCATCTACCACGTGCTCTACCATAGTCGGGCTACCTCAGTGCCCACGGAAACTGATTTATTGGCCCTGTTAGACTGGTCGCACACGTACAACGCGCAGCAGCAACTGACCGGTCTGCTGTTGTATAGTGACGGGCAATTCGTCCAATTGCTGGAGGGTCCTGAGGCGGCCGTACGCGACCTGTACCGGCGGATTCAACAAGACACTCGGCATACCCAGGTGGTAACCCTCAGCGACGGGCCCGGCCCGCAGCGCTGGTTTACTGAGTGGAGCATGGCATTTGGGCAGGTGAAAGCCCCTGAATTGCAGCAAGTGCTTGGGTGCGTGGCAACGCCCTGCCTGGTGCTTGCCGCCAGCAGTAACCCGCAGGTGCAAACCTTGTTGCAGGCCTTTGGTCTACCAGAATCTGAATGGGGCTAAGAGGGCCTCAAGTAAATAGGATTTTAGCTAAGGTAGCGGAACATTCTTTTTCCCGCTTGTTCCTGGGAAAAGCCACTTAATCTGGTTGTTGCCAGCCCTAACGCAACAGCCACTGGGCCTCTTTGCGGTCGCTTTTGCCGTTGCTCAAATGCAGCTGGATGAAGCGCTTAATGACCAGTGGCATTAGCCTATTACCTGCCCGAGCAGGGCGGGCAGGTAATAGGCTAAGACTAGCTTATAGGTGCCCGTGGCTTCCAGTACCAACCGGCAGTAGGCCCCACAGGCCTTCACCAACTCCTAAAAGCCAGCTTTGCTATTGCTAACTTCCAAATGCTTAACCTGGTCATTGGCTTGGTAACAGAGAGTGCCAAGGGCTAAGTCGCCCAGCCCGAACGGGACTACTTGCTTATTCGCTAGTAAAGAACTCAAAGAAGCACCACGGCCGGTACCTTACTAAAAATGCCCACTAGACGCGGGCATTTTTAGTAAGGTACCGGCTGTAACTACAACAAGTAGGCTAGCTAGCTTACTCGGCTTTTTGGTTGATATAGTTTTTGGCTAAGTCGTTGAGCTTGGTATCAGTAAGCTGCTCTTCCTCCAGCGTTTGGCGCAGCAGCTCGGCGGCCGAGGCATTGCCCAAACGGTCAGCGAAGTGCGCCGCCGTGCCGTAGCCCGAGATTTCATAATGCTCAATGCGCTGCGCGGCGGCAATCAGAGCGGCATCCATTACCTCGGCAGTGGCCTGCTCCGACATGGTCTCTTGTCCTTCCGCAATCAGGCCAGCCATGGCCTTGCAGGTGTGTCCACCCAGGTCAAGCCCCAGATCTTGGCCGATGCGCGCTAGGCGCTGCACCTGTTTTTCGGTTTCATGTAGGTGCTTGGTGAAGCCAGCGCGCAGGCGACCATCTTTCGCTTTCTCGGCCATCAACGGCAAGGCATTCACCAGTTGCGTTTCGGCACTATACAGGTCTTTGAGCTGCAGCTCAAATAAGTCGTCGAGGGTTTCCAGTTTGTCAGCCATACACAAGAAAAAGAGGTGGGGGAAAGTAAGCGGAGCGAATAGGCCAAGCTGGCAGATTACTCCGAACGGGTTTCGTGTACGGCTAACTAGCCGCAGTGTTAGGAACACCCCCCAGAAAACGCAGGCCGCCGCCTGAGTGTCCAAGGCCCAACAGGTGCAGCAGGAGCCGGCTATAGGGCCCGAGTTCCGCCAGCCTCCCGGCGTAACAACTTGAGGCAGCGAACCAAGTGGGGTTGGCTCTTTCCGGCGAGCTACAGCAACCACGCTGACCGCACATGACCTTAGGTATCATAAATCTTACTTATCGTACCTGGAGTATCAAGTAGTAACGCAGCGATTCTGGCGCCCGGATCTCAGTAAAGGAATCGCTGGGCCTTCGTGACGGCCCTCAGCCACTGCCCACTGCGCCGTTGGCGGCGACGTTCTAACCGGAGATTACGCGCCGCTAGCGGCACTCCGATGAGCCAGCCTATGAGGGTTAGCTGGAGCAGGAGCAAGAGCACGCCTAACCCAGGGCGCTTGTGCAGCAGTAAGGATAAACCTGGAAATAGTACCGTTAATAACATGCTATAGCCTTATAATAGGTAGTTTGCCCCCTAAATATACTACCTGCATTGAGCTGATTTGCTAGCCTATTCGCTGTTTTTGAGCGAGAAAATAACCTGTTAGTGGCTTAGTTAGCCGGTAAAAGCAAGCATCAGCAGCCTACTTAGGATGGTCACGGGTGGGATACCAGGGGCGCATCGACTTTGGTCCGGCCGACACTAAGCCGTTGCGCGCACATACAAGCGCTTGACTTGCTCGGCCCGGAAGGGCTTGCCATAGCGGGTCACAAAGCGCAGGGTATTGAGTTTCTCGGCAATCTGGGAGTAGTTAAACCCCTTTTCCCGCAGCAGCAGAATATGCGCCGCCGCCCGCTCGTTATGCTCATTGGCGTGCGCATTCATTCGGTTCTGGTCCCGTCCCTTCTGCGTAGCCGCCGGCGTCAGGTTGGTTGGGGTACCCAGCTGATCGCCCTGCGCCTTCTTGGCGGCGAGGGCGTCCTTCGTCCGTTTCGAAATGGTTTCCCGCTCGTGCTGGGCGAGCACGGCGAAGATGCCCACAGTAAGGGTATTGGCGTCCGGCATGTCGCAGCAGACAAAGTCCACGCCCGCATCACGAAGCTGGAAGATAAAGCCCGCATTGCGGGACAACCTATCCAACTTGGCAATGAGCAGGGTCGCCCCCTTGGCCTTGGCCAGTGCCATAGCGGCGGCCAATTGGGGCCGCTGGTTTTGCTTGCCCGATTCGACTTCAACAAACTCCCCCACCAAGTGCGCCTCCTGGGTGAAGGTCCCCACCGCCGCCCGCTGGGCTTCGAGGCCGAGGCCAGACTGGCCTTGCTTCTGGGTGGAGACGCGCAGGTAGGCGACGTAAGATTTCACGAGTAAGGGGGAGTTTGAGCAAAAGTACCCCTCATGAAATCAATTTCACAGTCTTTAAACGTCCGTTTAATAAACGTTATAAACGCTACTATAAAGGCTACTTTTGTACCAATTCACCTTTTATGCTCCCAACGACTACCTCCTACGTCCCCTACTACCGGGTGAGCACTGCTCGCCAGGGCCAGTCCGGTCTCGGGCTTGAAGCCCAGCGGGCGGCAGTGGCGGCCTTCGTTGACGACCCGTCGCAGTTATTGGGGGAGTTTGTGGAAATCGAGAGTGGCAAGAAGAATCAGCGACCGCAGTTGCTGGCGGCTATTGCGGCGGTTCGGGCGGCGGGGGCGACGTTGCTCATTGCCAAGCTGGATAGGTTGTCGAGGAACGCGGGGTTCATCTTTGCCCTGCGCGATTCGGGCGTAGCCTTCGTTTGCTGCGACATGCCCGACGCTAATACCCTTACAGTTGGATTATTCGCGGTCATCGCTCAGCACGAGCGGGAGATGATTTCTAAACGAACCATCGACGCGCTTACCGCGAAGAAGGCGCGGGGCGCAGTACTGGGCACGCCGGCCAATATGACGCCGACGGCCATCGCGAAGAGCTTGAGTATTCGGCAGGAGAATGCGCGTACGAATCAGCAGAATAAGCAAGCAGCTCGGCTTGGGGGGTTGCTGCATGCGCAGGGACATACATTGCAGCAGATTGCACGAGAATTGAATGAAGGAGGCTACCGTACTCGGCGAGGACAGTTATTCTTTCCCACATCAGTGCAGCGGCTGCTAAAGCGGCAAGTATAGCAATGAGACCATCGCAACCATCAGATGTCTCTCGTGACAGCTAGCTAAACTAAAAGGAGAGAGTACACAGGCAGCAAACCGTTAGGTATACTACTCACTAATATCTTTATCAAGGTCTGCTAACAGTTCTAAGGAATGAAAAAAGAATACGCAACCTACATAGCTATAAGTCAGATAGATTATGACTTAAATATTGATATTTCTTTTCTTGATGCTCGTGTTTATACAACAAAGGATTCAAGTAAAATAGACAAGCAGTTGAGAGGTGATAAGGGAAGTAGGTATCTATGCATTAGTATTGAAGTACAGCTTGAAGATTTTGAATCTGTATTTGATGGTGCTGCATACGCTAGGCCTAGGCTGTTAATCATACTTGGCGTCCTAAGCTTTCTAACGCAGAGGCTCCTGATGTCATCTGATTTTTATGGGACTGTAACTATCGTTGGGGCGCTACAGAAAGGCAGAAACAATAAATTCCGTTTCAATAAATTCAATTATATGCCTTATTTTAATAAGGTATCAGGATTTATAAAATCTGCAAATGAAACTGATAAGAGGCTTTTTTATTCCTTAATAGATAGGTATAGAAAAGCTCTGTTCTTAGAAGAAGAAAGCCAAAATAGTATGATACATGATGACGAAGTTCTTCTTTGTTATTTTCATATATTAGAACTTTTATCTAGCAAATATTATATTCATCAAAAGCAGATGTCTTTAGAATTAATAAATCAGTTTTCTGAAACATTTATGCGTGATATATATGTATTTGACAAAAATCAAATACAATTAGAGATTCCTGCTAAAAGGAAACTGGTCGAAAGTATTTTTATTTCCGAAATGTCAGTGGGAAGCAAAATTATGTATATGCTTCAAACACAAAATATACTTACATCTAGATTGAAATTATTTGTTTCAGAACTTATCAAGGACCGTAACTCAGTAGCGCATGGCAGGCAGGTATACCAAGACAGAGTTATTTTTCCTATCCCGCCATTTTTCCCACTTGTAAAAAATAGAAGCTATAGTTTTGAAATGTTAAGGGTGCTTGCTGGCAGATCTATTTCTGCATTTATTGGTATTAATCATTTGAAGAATAAATGGGAGGAAATTTCCTTAGAATTAATGCCGACTTTTGAAGAATTGAATTCATTCATAAAAGAGGAAAAATATAAAAGACTCTCGGCAGATGATTTTTATTCTGGCTTTATTGATGAGATAACACCATATACAATATCTTATTATTTATTAAATAATAAGTTAAAACCAGAAGATGCTATTCCCGTTCTGTTAGATATTGTTATTAATTACAGGGCAGTTGAAAATGATATTTTACAATTAATCTTGTCAGTAATACTAATTGCCGATAAGGTGGACGGCATTTTAAAGGAAAGATGTGTTGATATAATTAAATTATCTTCAAAAAACTCATGGTTGCAAGAGTCTAATATGCGAGACCTTTTATATTATTTAGAATATTTAGGTCATAAAGTTTTGACGCTTCGAAATATGGTTGAGAGAAGAGAAGTGAGATGAATTCCCATTCCACATGTATTATTATCTCGTTAGAGATTTCAGAAAATCGTTACGCTCTACTTCAAATAGCCTTTTACCTGTTTCCGATTATTCTAGCTAAATTGACCCTTATTTAGACAGAAAAAGACATGCCATGCACTATTCTGAAAGGCAAGCCTGATAGCGGCCACGTACAAAGCAATCAGCCTCTTCCGCGGAGGCTTAACCGGCATAATTAAGCCGCTAATCAATGGCTACTCACCTACTTACAAAAGTTCAGCGCGACCATCTTGACTCCTTAACCAGGGCTAATGGAGTAAATGCGCTATCTGAATTGATATGGAATGCACTCGATGCAGATGCAACCCAGATACAAATCCGCACGGAAAAATCACAATTAGGGGCTTGGAATACTCTAATTGTTGAGGATAACGGGCATGGTTTGTCTCGTCGAGATGCTCTGAGTGTATTCGAATCCATTGGTGGTTCTCAAAAGAGGAACTCTCCCGTTAGTCCTGGCCATCGCTCATTTCATGGTAAGGAAGGGCGGGGACGCTACAAAGCACTTGCTCTCGGCAACCATGTATCTTTTCAAAGCACTTATTTAAGTGATGATGGCATGGCCCGCACATTTGCCATAGACTTACATCGCGAAATCATAGACCGCCCAGTGGTACATGATGCTGTGATTTTAGATGATGGTTCTAAGGCAACTGGCTTCCGAGTGGTCATCAAGTCACTCAATCAGAGCGTAGTCTCAAAGCTATTTACAAAAACTTCGCTTGATGAAATAACAGAGAAATTTGCTATTTACAGCATGACCTACCCAGATTTCAAAATCTTAGTAGGCAATCAAGAGCTTAATTTTCAAGCTCTTATTCGAAACACAGAATCTGAGGACAGATACTTTCAAGACACCAGTAACCGGGATTATAACTTTAATATTCAAGTTGTAGAATGGAATTTTGATTGTCACCGAAAAATTTATTTGTGCAATCGTAATGGTGTTACCTATCGAGATATACCAGCAGGTATTCGACCCGGTCTTCCAATCTGTATAGTTATCAGCTCTCCTTATATTGACCGCCTGCAGTTGGAGAACAGGCTTGATGTGGGAGAACTCGACCCAACGCTTAACGATGCTATAATAGCCGCAAAGAGTTATGGTCGGCGATATGCTCGGGAACGTCTACATCAAAGAGCACAACAGTTCATTGATGACCTCAAAAGTGAACATATTTATCCTTATAAAGGCGATGCTACTACAGAGGTGGAGCATGCCTCTAGACAAGTCTTCGACATAGTAGCTCTACAGGTAAATGAATTTTTACCTTCTTTCAACGAACAAGGTAAGAAAGGCAAACAATTAACTCTTTCTCTTATAAAAGAGGCACTTGAGAATGATACTTCTTCACTTCGTCGAATACTTACAGAAGTGATTGAATTACCAGAATCAAAACTTCAAGAATTGGCAGAATTACTTGACCAGACACCTCTCTCAAATATCATCGACACGATGAAGGAGGTAACTAACCGACTCAGTTTTTTGCAAGCACTTGAAAGCTTAATATATGATCAGCCAATTAAAGAAAATGTTTTAGAGCACAAAAATTTACACAAGATAATTGTAAATGAAACATGGATTTTTGGCGACACATATACCTATGGTGTAGATGACGAGGGCCTAAAAGCTATGTTGCACGGACACCTTAAACATCTTGGACGAGGAAAATCGGAGGAAGACCTCAAAATCAGTGATGATTTGGGTATTAATAATATACCAAATGTGTGTATAGGTCGTCAGTTCAGCAATGGACAAAGTGATAATTTTTTAAACCTAGTTGTCGAGATTAAACAGCCAACTATGGATGTTGGTCGGGCTGAGGTCATGCAGTTTATGGACTATGCTACCTCCGTTAGCGAAGACACTAATTTACCCAAAAATAATCACTCTTGGCGGTTTGTTTTATTAGTTCGAGATATTAAGTCAGAACTTAAAACTTGGGTTAATCCTAAGGATAGAGATTACGGCCATATAGTTAGCGGCGAAGGTGTTGATGTCTATGTGCTCAAATGGTCTGATATTATCAGTGCAGCTAGAGTAAAATACGAATACATACGAGAGAGCTTAAATATTTCTCTCTCGAATGATGAGCAAAGCATGAAGTCATTGCAAGATAAATATCGACAGTATTTACCTGACTACCCGATGAGTGATAAAGTAATAAAGAAAAAATAAGTTGGTCATACTTATTATCAAGCTGAACCTGATTTATTTAAGCGATAATCTTCTGTCATCATGAAGAACTTACGAATAACAGAGGCAAAAATTGGTGAAAATTCCTTTTCAATTTCACCTATAGCAATTGAATCAGACTCTAGTAACCATATTTCTGTAGTGATTGGCAATAACGCAACTGGAAAAAGCAGACTCCTAACAAGCATGTTAAATTGTTTGAGGCAGGGAGCAAACCCAAGGCTTCGGAGTAATGTTGATGATACTGAACTAACTATACATGTTGATGGTAAACTGATTGATATAAAAAAAGAAAATCCTGGCCCATCGCAGGATATAAATTTAATATCTATATCTAATAGCATATTTGATAAATTCCCACATCAGGTAAAATCTGATATAAATTATACCTACGTTGGCGTTAAGCCTATAGGCATTGGAGCGCATAGAAAAGCTATTACCAATGACTTAATGGATACACTTAGCTCCCATTTGGGCGATTCAAGCTTTAGACGCAAAACATACGAGCTATTTGATTTCATTGGCTTAGGCCCAGTGATAAATGTATCTCTTAGAGGCAAACATCAATCAAATGAAGATAAAATTACTGATTTACTCTGGAACAATAGCTCATTAGAGCGCTTAAGCGAATACCTAGCAAAAATTTCAACTCAAGCTTTTTATCGCCAGCAGCATAACAAAATAAAAGAACACCTTGCCGATGTGTCTTTTATGACTGGATTTCATGCGTACTTGAGTAATGAGTTTGCGGATTTTGTTCGTGGAAACAGAAGGCACTTACAATATAAAATAGATTTATTAATAGCAAGTGAAAATAATAACTTTATTGAGGAATACAAGTATTTTTCTCTATTACGTAAGTTGAATCTGCTTACTTATGATTCTATCGAAGTATACAAGCATAAATCTGGCAAATCTTACGATATAAATGATTCAAGTACAGGAGAAATAGGGTTATTGACCACTTTCATACGAGCGACTCCACATTTAAAACCTAATTCTATAATCT
>CALMOO010000638.1 GCA_937871705.1 uncultured Hymenobacter sp. | reverse complement strand
GTTGGTGCGCAGGTCGAACACACCGCCCTGCACGCCCTCAGCCGTAAGCTTGGCCAACTCCTTCTTCACGTCGTCGGCCGACGAGCGGCCGCCGTTATTATTGAAGTCGGCGTAGAAGCCAGGTAGGCGCAAGTAGCCGATTTTCTTGCCGCTCGGGTCGTTAATAACGGCCGACTGCGCGTAGGTTTCCTCGTTAATTACTACATCCCGGATGATGGGGATAATCTTGGTTGAGCCATCGGGCTTCTTCACCGTTAAGCGAACCTCGGTGCCCTTCTTACCACGAATGAGCGTCACGGCTTTGGCGGTGTGCCAGCCCTCAATGCTCACGGGCTCAGCCGCGCCCTGAGCTACGCGCAAGATGGCGTCGCCCTTCTTCAGCTGACCCTGGCGGAAGGATGCCGAGCCGGGTACAATTTCCTCGATGTAAATCAATCCATCTTTCTCGCGCAGCGTGGCGCCAATACCTTCCAGGCGGCCCGTGAGCTGATAATCAAACTCATCCTTGTCCTTCGGGGCGAAGTACTCGGTGTGCGGGTCGTAGGTATTAGCGATGGTGTTTGCGTAGAGAGTCAGCGTATCGCTGGCGTCGGGCATGTCAGCAAACTGCTCGTCGTAGTACTTCTGCACGCGCTTGCGGGCTTCTACCTCCATTTGGGCGGGCGTCCGGTCGGGCTCAGCCGTAACGGGCTCTTTGGCTTGGCTAGCAGTTTTGGCGCGGTCGTGGCGCTTGTCTTGCTCGTCCATCATTTCTACCACCCGCGAGAGCGTCTCGTACTTAAGCAGCTTGCGCCACTGCTCGCGCTGGTCGGCGGCATTGAGCGGGAACGTGCCTTTGTCGGGGTCGGTCTGGTAGGTTTCGTCGGCGTCGAACGTGAACGGCTGCGCCAGAATTTCTTTGGTAAGGGCCTGAGCTTCTTTGGTACGCTGGTTGATTAGCTGCGTGCTCAGGTCTAAAAATTCGTGCGAACTAGCCTTAGTTTCGTCGTCAATCTTGGTTTCGAATTGACGTAGCTGCGCTAAGTCTGATTGCAGCAGAAACTTCTTGCGGTAGTCAATGCGCTTCAAGTACAAGTCAAACACACGCTTGCTGAAGGCATCGTCGATGCGCTCGGGCTGGTAGTGCGCCTGCGAGAGGCCTTGCACCAAAGTGCCAACCAGCACCTGCTCCTTACTGGGCAGGGCCTCAGGGCCATTGTGCCGGTAGAAACGGTAGGAGGCCAGCCCAAACACGGACCCCACCATACCCGCGTACATACCTATTCTAAAACGGGAGGAAAGCATCAAGAAAAAATAATTAAGAAGAAGCCAAATGTAGGGGGCAGTTACCAACCCGTCACTATATACGACTAAAACGCCGCTAGAGGCCAGAATAGTGCCGACAAACTGCGGTATTAATACGTCATGTTTGCGCGTTGGTCTGGGCGCACCCGCTAAAGGGGGGTAGGGACCCAAAAGCGCTGGTTTACGGCTGCTAACACCTTACCTCGCCTAGCAAAAATGTGCTGCAAGCTGCCCCAGAGCAGCAGCATTCTATGATAGATTCTCCGGCTTCAGCCACTCGCGCCTCGCTGCTTGGCCTGGCCGTAGGCAATGCGCTGGACGTGCCCGTCGAGTTCATCGGCCGCGAAGCCAGGCGCCGCGACCCCGTAGTTGGTCTGCCCGTCTACGGCACCCACCAGCAGCCGGCCGGCACCCGGTCCGACGATGCGTCGCTCACCACTTACCTGGCCCAGTACTAGCCAGTCGCTTAACCGCAATGTGGGCCGCCCACCGGCGTTTCAGGCTGCCGGCGCAGTTGCCTGCATAAAACTCGCGATAAACCGATTGAATAAGCTGCTTTTCGCCAGTGAGAATTGAATGATAAAAATACCCGTGAGCGCAATTGAAACGCCGGCCAGCACGTCGAGCACGTAGTGATGACTGCTATAAACCGCAGCGAACCAGATGCCTAGCATGACTGCCAGAAAGAAGATATTGAAGATGCCCGATTTGTTTTTCAGCGCATAGAATAGCACCACCGCCGGATAAGCCGAATGCAAAGAAGGCATGGCGGCGAAAATATTGGCATTCTTAGCATAGATGGATTTGAAGATGCTCACGCCAAAAAAGCTATCGAACCGCGCCAGCCCGGCCGTGCTACCCATCGTCAGGGGCTGAAATACCAGGCCGTGCTGCTGCACATACCACGGCGGCGCGGCCGGGTGCAGGTAATACACCACGAACCCCATCAAATTAACCAGCAAAAACGTCAGCGAAAACTCGAAGAACAGTTGCCGATTCCTGAAGAATAAATACCCCGCAAACGCCAGCGGAATAGGCACCCAGCACAAGTAGAAAATGCCGCACAGCACATCCAGAAAGGCGGTGTGGTGCAGCAGCCAAAACTCATTGGGCGTGAGCAGGCTACCCTGGTGCTGAATGCCGAACAAGCGCTTTTCGGTGCCATAAAGCTGTGCCACGTCTACGGCCCGGTAGGCGTAGTTTGGGAACGCCCGCATGTAGTCGTACAAAACCCAGAAAACGACGAATATGGAAAACCCCGTAATGAACCGACGGCTCGTCGCGGAAAGGAAGTAGCACCCATTACACAAGCCAATGAGCACCAACTGCTCGGGCCGGAAACCTATCAGCACGTAAGAAAACAGCAGGTACGCCAGCGATAGCGCCGGCACGAGCCACACGCCATGCCGGAACGCTGGCGCGGCGGTAGCCTCGGAGGAGGAGGGAAGCATAGGCTATTTTTCGGCAGAATAGGTGAGCGAGGGCGCCGCGCGGCTACACAGTTACGCGTTCCACCACTGGCTCGCGGGTGGCCGCATTCCAGCCTTTAAACTCAATGTACTTGACGTTGGGCACCCAAAACGTGCCACCTTCGATGTGCAGGTACACGCGCGTGAGCAGGATTTGCTTGCTGGCAATGGTGGCGTACACGTGAAAGGCATTGTCGGCGCCGGATTTCATGAGGTAGAAGCGCACTTTG
>CALMOO010000637.1:2718-3695 GCA_937871705.1 uncultured Hymenobacter sp. | reverse complement strand
GTAGTACTCGGTGTGAATGAGGATACGCTGACCGGCGACGAAACTATTATCTCGAACGCTAGCTGCACTACTAACTGCCTGGCCCCGATGGCTAAGGTGCTGGACGACGCCTTTGGTATTGAGAAGGGCTACATCACGACGGTGCACGCCTATACCTCGGACCAGAACCTGCAGGACGCACCTCACAAAGACTTGCGTCGGGCCCGGGCGGCAGCCTACAGCATCATCCCGACCAGCACGGGCGCCGCTAAGGCTGTGGGCCTGGTGCTGCCTCAGCTGAAGGGTAAGCTCGACGGTATCGCGATGCGTGTGCCTATTCCGGACGGCTCTACTACGGACCTGACCGTGATTCTGAAAACGGAAGCTACTAAGCAGCAAATCAACGATGCCGTGAAAAAGGCATCGGAGGGTGCGCTGAAAGGTATTATCGAGTACAGCACCGACCCGCTAGTGAGCATCGATATCGTGGGTAACACGCACTCGTGCATCTTCGACTCGGAGCTGACTTCGACCAATGGCACCCTTGCTAAAGTTGTGGGCTGGTACGATAACGAGTTTGGCTACTCGACCCGCACTGCTGACCTCATTCAGAAATTGGGTGAGAAAATGGTAGGATAGTTGGTTAATGACTGACGATTAGTGACTAACGATGCTTGGAAACCAGCACGCTATTTATCACTGATTATTTGTCGTTTGTCAGTAATCATTAGTCATTAAAAAAAGGCCTGCCTGCTAGGCAGGCCTTTTTTTGTCTTTTATAGAAGCTGCTAGCTGGTAGCTTCGTACCCTTATGCCGCGTACTTGTTTCATTTTTAACCCAACGGCGGGCACTGGGCGGCGAGCCGATTTTCCGACCCTGCTAGCTCAGCGCTTTGGTGCCGAGGCGAGCGGTGACTATGTGCTGCATCCTACCGAGGGCCCTGGCCATGCTACTGAACTAGCTCGGGCCGCGGCTCAGGCTGGGTGCCGGGTAGTGG
>CALMOO010000637.1:0-2708 GCA_937871705.1 uncultured Hymenobacter sp. | reverse complement strand
GTGGTGGCGGTGGGTGGCGATGGCACCGTGAACGAAGTGGGCCGCGGCCTGCTGCACCAAGAAGGCGCTGCTATGGGCATTGTGCCGCGCGGGTCGGGCAATGGCTTGGCTCGCCATCTTAAAGTGCCTTTAGGCCTGAATGCAGCTCTACGCCGCCTGCGCCAGCCTACGTTTAGCCGCATGGATGTGGGCATGCTCAATGAGCGGCCGTTCTTTTGCACAGCAGGGCTGGGCTTTGATGCGCATGTGAGCCAGCACTTTGCCATGGCCGGCTCGCGCGGACTAAGCACGTATTTGCGGGTGACGCTGCGCGAGTACAAGCACTTTCAGGCGGTGCCGGTGGAGGTTGAAACGAACGGGCACCTGCTCCAAACCGATTGCTACGTGCTGGCTTTTGCTAATGCCTCTCAGTATGGCAACAATGCCTACATCGCGCCCGACGCTAACCTGCAAGACGGCCTGCTTGATATGTGCCTCATGGATGCCCTACCCCCCTGGCGGGCTATGCAAGTGGTGCTAGGCATGGCCCTGGGCACGCTGCCGCGCACGGGCGGCGCGGCGTATAGCCACACGCGCCACGCTACGGTGCGGGCCGCCGCGCCGCTGGGCTGCCATGTCGACGGCGATTACCTGGGCCACGCTACCACTTTCGAGATAGACTTGCTGCCGCTGGCGCTAGAGGTGGCCGTGTAGCGCTTGCCCTGGCGCGCCACTCTGCGGCGGTAGAATAAGTAGAATAACTAGTTGAACTGTGGTGCTATAATCTAGCGGCTCGCGTGGGTTGGTAAGCTAGCATCGCGGCCACGCGGGCCAAAGTGCCGGCGCTGGTATAGACCTTTGCAGCCATGAAAAAGGACCAGTCGCGCCGCGAGGGGGTAGTGTACTCCACCAACTCCGATTTTACTTACCAAACCAATGAGCCGGCTGAAGCCGCCACCCTACCCCCCCAGCAGCAGCAGCTACGCGTGCAGCTCGATAAGAAGCAGCGCGGCGGCAAGCAAGTGACGCTCATCACGGGCTTCGTGGGCCGCGACGAGGATTTGCAAACCCTCGGCAAGCTTCTTAAAACCAAGTGTGGGGTAGGCGGTAGCGCCAAAGACGGCAAGATTGTGGTGCAAGGCGACTTCCGCACCAAAGTGCTGGAAGTACTGGTAAAAGAAGGCTACAAAGCCAAGCAAATAGGAGGCTAATGGTTAGTGACTGCTGAGTACTGACTGATGACTAGTGGGAGGTATGGCCATCGTTGCCGCGCTAGCACGTTGTGCTTGCAGAGACAGCCAGACTTCCCACTAGTCATCAGTCAGTACTCATATTACTCAGCAGTCATTAACTATTACTCTTTCACTTCATCCAAGGAGCTAGCGCCGGCCAGGTCTTTTTCGATGCGGCCGGGGTGGCCGGCGTAGTCGACGCTGCTGGCGCCGCGGAGGTCAACTTTAAGCTCCTGGCTGGCGCGCACTTTGGCCGACGACGCCCCCGAGAGGTCTAGCGAAGCGCGGTCGGCGTGCAGCTCTAGGGCTTCAATCTGGCTGGCGCTTGAGCCTTCAATATTCAGCTCGTTGGCGGTGCCGCGCAGGGTTACCTGGCTGGCGCTGCTCAGTTCCAACTCTAGGCGCGGCACGCTCACGTCGAGGTAGGCCACCGAAGCGCCCGAAGCTTCGAGGCGCAGCGGCTCGTCGCGAAAGCCACTGACATTGGCCTGGCAGGCTCCGCCGAGTTCCAGGCGTTTGAGGCGGGGTAGGGTAACGGTGACCAGGACGGCGTGGCTGCCCGAGTTGAAGCCCGAAAAGAAGCTGCGGTTGCGGGGCTGAATCAGCAGCCGGTCGCCGTCGGTGCTCAGGCGCACCTCGTCCATGTCTTCGGGGCGGCCAGCGGCCTCCACACGGTAGCTATCGCCCTGGCGCACTTGCACTTGGTAGGCGCCGTGCGCCTCGATTTCGGTAAAATTACCGGGGTTGTTCAGCGTTTTGCGGCCGGTGCCGTAGTGGTCGGGGTTGGTGTTAAACTTCTCCGCTTCGGTATGAATCCGAATCTTGGGGTCGTCGCCATCGGTATTCACCCGCACTTGCATTTTGGTGCCGTTTATGCCCAAATTCACCACTTCGTCGTTGTCGCTATCCCCGGCATTGTCTGAGTCTGAGGAGCTGTTGTCATCGTCGTCGTTGCGGGGGCAATCGAGGCAGGCAAATTTGCCTTCGCGCGTGAAGCGGGCGCGGTAGGAGCGGTCGTTGTCATCGTTGGGCCGGTGGCCACCTATGAAATCATCGTCGTCGAGGTGCTCCAGGAAGAGCGGCGTGAGCCGGTAGACTTTATCCAGCGGCAAATACAGCGTCAACGTCAGCTTCTGGTTGCGGAAGGGCGCATTCTCGCGCAGCTGCATGCCCTCGTCGAAGATGATGGTCGAGTCGCGCTGGTTGATAGTATACAAAATACTCTGCTGCGCCGTGAGGCGAGCGGCGTCCTGGGTGCGGCCGCTGGCCCGAAACTCTTCCTCCACGTACGGCGCCCGACCGCTGTCGGCGGGTGCCACGTGCAGGTTAACGCGCTCAAAATGGTCTTCCACATTGCGCGAGTCCAGCACGATGCCCCGTCCCGCTATTGGGCTCAGGCGCACGGTGGTGGTGTAGGTAGCCTTCGTCTGAAAATTACGCGCCACCTGCAAGCCCGCCGCCACCGAGCCGGCTACTCCCAGCAGCCACAGCCCCAGC
>CALMOO010000636.1 GCA_937871705.1 uncultured Hymenobacter sp. | reverse complement strand
GTGCACGTTGATAGTGTCACCGGCAGCAAACTTGGGAAAGCTGGCGCGGCGCTCCTGGCCTTCGGCATTAATAAAGTCGAGTAGTACGCTCATGGCGGAAAAAAGAATTACGAAGCGGGCAGCGCCGCTGCCCACAGGTTGGTATTTTGCGAAACGGAGTGCAAAGATAGAAGATTAAGCGCAGAAAAGCAAACGGGTTAGCTAACAGTGAGGTGAGAAAGTAAAATCGTCTGTCACAGCGAGTGTAGCGCGGCCATAACTGACGATTTTACTACCCCAGTAAATCTGGGCGCTTAGCCTGCGTGCGGGCCAGCGCCTGCTCGTGGCGCCATTCTTCAATCTTAGGCGTATTGCCCGAAAGAAGAATTTCTGGCACTACCAGCCCACGCCATTCGGCCGGCCGGGTGTACACGGGCGGCGCCAGCAAGTCGTCTTGGAAAGAATCGGATAAAGCCGATTCTTCGTTGCCTAGTACACCGGGTAGCAGCCGCACCACAGCATCGACCAGTACTGCCGCACCCAGCTCACCGCCGCTGAGTACGTAGTCGCCCAAGCTAATTTCATGCGTAACGTATTGGTCACGAATACGTTGGTCTACCCCCTTGTAATGGCCGCAAAGCAGGATAATATTACCCAGTAGCGAAAGCCGATTGGCTAGCGGCTGGCGCAGGGTTTCACCATCGGGGGTGAGGTAAATAATGGCGTCGTAGGGACGCTGGGCTTGCAACTCATCTATCCAGGCCGCGATGGGCTCTACGCGCAGCACCATGCCCGCCCCCCCGCCAAATACGTAATCGTCGAGTTGGCCATGCTTGTTAATGGCATAGTCACGTAGGTCGTGCACGAGGATTTCAGCCAGGCCTTTGTCTTGTGCCCGCTTCACGATGGAGTGCGCAAAGGGACTTTCGAGCAGGGCCGGCTGGCAGGTAAGAATGTCGATACGCACCGCAGATTCGAACTGATTTAACTGATACGCCCGTTGCGCGGGCTCACTTTGTGCAGGACCTAAGAAATTCGCTTTGCTGCCCCAACGCTATACGCCTACTGGGCAAGCTTGCTTAGCGTGAGTAGCAGGGCGCTAGTCCGCGTTGGGGTTCTTGTGCGCGTCAGGGTTTAGGTAGATATCGAGCAGGCCCTCGGGCAGGTTAACAAACAGCTGTTTGGCTTCCATATCGGCGCGGCTTACTAGCTCATCTACCACGGGCACTAACACTTCCTGGCCTTTATATCGCATGGCTAGCACGTCTTGCTGAGGCAATTCGTAGAAGTTTTCTACTAGTCCTAGCTCACCTTCCTTTTCGTCTATCACTTGAAAACCAATGACATCGTGAAAGTAGAACTGGTGCTCGGCCAGCGCTGGCAACTCGCTCAGTGGTAGCCAAAGCTTGGCTCCGCGCAGTGGCTCAGCCTCCTCAATGCGCTCAATGCCGCGCAGCTTTAGCAGCACGCGCTGCCCGCCCTGCGGATTGACACGCTCCACGGGGTAAGCTGTGAGCTTGGCCGGAGCCGTGGGCAAAGCAAGGTATACAGTCTTAAGCTTGGCGTAAGTGGCAGAATTGTCGACATCTAGCTGAGCCGACATCTGGCCCTTCAAGGCGTGCGGCTTCACAATGAAGCCTAGCTCAAAGCATTCGTCAAGAGTCATATGAAATGCATAGAGAAATGAAATCCTAAAAAAGAACGTCATGCTTAGCTGGCGTCCGCATGTCGAAGTTTCTCTACCGCAATACTAATTTCTACGACTAGTTAGCGGTAAGGATGCTTCAACAAGCGGACGCCAGCTAAGCATGACGTTCTGGTACTGAGTTTTATCTACTCAGTAACTACGGTGCTACGCAGCGGCTTCGGCCGAAGTTTCGGCGGTTTCCGTCGAGCCTTCAGTTGCTGCTTCAGCTGGGGCGGCAGGGGTAGCAGCAGCCAGAGCGGCAGCTTGCTTCTCAGCCAGGGCGGTAGCGCGCGCTTCTTTCACTTTGGTTTCGGCGGCAAGCTGCTGCTTGCGGGCTTCGGCCTTCGTGTCGGTGAGACCAGTCTTCTTAGCCTCAATTTTAGCGTCTTTCTCGCTCAACCATGCCTGATAGCGCTGGTCGGCCACATCCTGGGTCAGGGCACCTTTGGTAACGCCTAACTGAAGGTGACGACGCAGCAATACGCCACGATAAGCTAGCATAGCCCGTACCGTCTCGGTAGGCTGGGCCCCGTTCATAACCCAATAGAAGGCGCGGTCGCCGTCGTAGTTGATAGTAGCGGGGTTGGTGGTGGGGTTGTAGGTGCCGAGCTTCTCAATGAAGCGGCCATCGCGGGGCGCGCGGGCGTCAGCTACTACGATGTCGTAAGTCGCGGCTTTTTTACGGCCACGGCGGGCGAGGCGGATTTTAACTGCCATAAACCTGATTGGTTGTGCGACGCAACTCGTGCGTCTGGGTGAAGTACTATTTGGGGCCGCAAAGGTACGTAGAAATGGTGGTAAGTAATGTATCGCTTTATAAATAGAATGACCAAGTAAGCTTAAGCGCAATTATAAATGCTGGTAGATACCTGACCTTGTAATTGAGGGTGCACTGGCTGAATTACGTGTATAAAATGAAAAATGCCCTTTCAAAATTTAGGTATTTACTAGCAGATAACTATAGATTATAAATAAATACTCGTAAATTTTAGGGCGAATTGAAGAATTATGGTAAATTCTATCTCCCGTCGGGGTTTCCTCACCAAAAGTGCTGTGTTGGGAGCCGGTGCCTACCCAGCTATGCTCGCGCTGAATTTGCTGCCAGCCGCGCCTGCCCATGCCTTCGACTTACGGCAGGGTAGTGGTAAGGGTAAGCACATTGTTATTCTGGGCGGCGGCCTAGCAGGCATGACCTCGGCCTATGAGCTGCGTAAGTTGGGCTACCGCTGCACCATTCTGGAAGCGCGCAACCGCAGCGGCGGACGCTGCTGGAGCGTGCGCGGTGGCGCTAGCACGACTGAAACCCAAAACCCTCAGCACACGGCCGGCTTCGATAAAGGTTTGTATTTCAATGCGGGGCCTTCGCGCATTCCGCACCACCATCAGCTCACTATGCACTACTGCAAGGAGCTGGGTGTGCCGTTGGAAGTGTACAACAACGTGAACGAGGGAAGCTACTACTTTGCCGAGGGCAAAGGGCCGCTATCGAACAAGAAAGTGCGAGCCCGCGAGATTCACAACGACATGCGCGGCTATATGAATGAGCTGCTCGCTAAAGCCGTGAGCCAGCAGCAGCTGGATACTACCCTCGCCGTTGAAGATTCGGCTAAGGTGCTGGAGTACCTGCGGGCCGAGGGCGGCCTGGATATCGATAAGCTCTACAAAGCTTCGGCACGACGCGGCTACCTGGAGGCGCCGGGCGCAGGCAACCGAGCCGGGAAACTCGGCAATCCGCACCGCTTGGCCGATATCGTGAGTTCGGGCTTGCTCGACCCGGATTTCTACAACGTGGCCGAGTACACCTACGAGCTGCAAATGACCATGTTCCAAGCTGTGGGCGGCATGGACCAGATTGCGCAGGCCTTGGAGAAGCGCGTGGCCGACTGCCTAAAGCTCGGCGCCGAGGTGACTACCATCCAGAATCAGCTTGATGGCGTGAAAGTGGTGTACAAAGACGCGCAGGGCACCCACGAGCTAACCGGCGACTTGTGCATCTGCACGCTGCCCCTACCCGTGCTCAGCAACCTGACGCATAACTTCTCTTCGGATGTAAGCCGGGCTATTGACTTTGTGCCTTACATCCAGACTGGTAAAATCGGACTGCAATTTAAACGCCGCTTTTGGGAGGAGGATGAGCAGATTTTTGGTGGCATCACACATACCAACAATGAGTTGACGCAAATCTTCTACCCCTCCTATGATTACCTAAGTCAGAAAGGTATTCTTATTGGCTACTACAACTTTAATGATAAAGCCCAGCGGGTAGGGGAGCTGACCTACGCACAGCGCGAGCAGTTAGCATTGCAAAAGGGCCAGCTTATCCATCCGCAATACCCGCAGGAGTTTGAACAATCCTTTTCTGTGAGCTGGCAAAAGCAGCCGTACAGCCTGGGCGGCTGGGCGCTGTACTCGCCCGAGGAGCGCCAGACCCACTACCAAGCCCTGCTAAAACCCGAGCACAACGTGTATTTCGCGGGCGAGCACACCACGTACCTCACCGCCTGGATGGCTGGGGCATTTGAGTCGGCGCGGAGCGTGGTGGCGGCCGTGCACGGCCGTCTCAGCGACCAGCGTGTGAGTTACCCCCCTGTTGGTAATAAAAGCTAGAACACTTGATAACCACTTGATTTGAACTTAAATTTTTACGCTCATGGCATCTTTGATGAACCGTCGTAACTGGCTGAAGTCGGGTGCGCTGCTGGCAGGCAGCGTGTCTTTATTGCCCACCGGTTTGCAGGCACGGGGGGCGGCGTGGCTGGCGCCTACCCCCTCGCTCCTAGCCAACACCCTCAC
>CALMOO010000635.1 GCA_937871705.1 uncultured Hymenobacter sp. | reverse complement strand
GCTCGAAACCGCCCGCGACCTCAATTCGCCGGTTATCATTCAATTCTCTAATGGCGGCGCCCAGTTCTTCGCCGGCAAAGGCCTGGCCAACGACAAGCAGCAAGCCAGCATCGCGGGCGGCATTTCGGGCGCGCACCACGTGCACCTGATGGCCAAGGCCTACGGCGTATCGGTAATTCTGCACACCGACCACGCGGCCAAAAAGCTCCTGCCTTGGATTGACGGCCTGCTCGACGCGGGCGAGAAATTCTTCGCCGAGCACGGCCAGCCGCTGTTCAGCTCGCACATGCTCGACCTGTCGGAGGAGCCGATTGAGGAGAACATCGAAACCTGCAAGCACTACCTGGCCCGCATGGCCAAAATCGGCATGACGCTCGAAATCGAGCTCGGCGTGACCGGCGGCGAAGAAGACGGCGTAGATAACTCCGACGTCGATTCGAGCAAGCTCTACACCCAGCCCGAGGAAGTGGCCTACGCTTACGAGCAGCTGAGCGAAGTGAGCCCGCGCTTCACCATCGCGGCGGCTTTTGGCAACGTACACGGCGTGTACAAGCCCGGCAATGTGAAGCTCCAGCCCGTCATTCTGCACAACTCGCAGGTGTTCTTGCGCGAGAAGCATCACATTGAGGCTGAGCTGCCTATCGACTTCGTATTTCACGGCGGCTCGGGTTCGAGCCAGGCCGAAATCCGCGAGGCCATCAGCTATGGCGCCATCAAGATGAACATTGACACCGACTTGCAGTGGGCGCTGTGGGAAGGCATTAAGAACTACTACGTCAAGAACGAGCCGTATCTGCAAGGCCAAATCGGCAACCCGAACGGCCCTGACTCGCCCAACAAGAAATACTACGACCCCCGCGTATGGCTGCGCGAAGGCGAAAAAACCTTCTCGGCCCGCCTGAAAGAGGCCTTCGAAGACCTCAACGCCGTGAACCGCCGCCCCTAGTCGGCCACGCCTTACTTGGTTATTAAAAAGCCCTGCTTCCTTAGTTGGAAGCAGGGCTTTTTGCTGGGGTAGGCAGCCAATAATTCTCCGTCTGTCATGCTGACGAAGGAAGCATCCTATCAGGTTTGGCCGAGCCGTTCTACCCTGATAGGATGCTTCTTTCGTCAGCACGACAGACAATTGGGAACTTGTAAGCTTAGTCTATTACCACACGGGCGCCGGTCAGGGCCACGTCCGTTTTCAAAACTTTGCCCGTCGCAACGTCAGCCGCTAGTGGCTGCCCGCCGCCTACGAAGAGCTGCACCTTCTCAGCTAGCTCTGCCCGCTGCGCCTGCGCATCGAGCCGCGACAACTGGCGTGGCGTCAGGGTGAATTGAAGCGTCTTCTTTGCCCCCACGGGCAGTGTGATGCGGCGGAAACCTTCGAGCGCGTGCAGCGCTACCCGGCTCTGCACGCCGGGGTGCTTCACGTAGAGCTGCACCACTTCGTCGCCGGCACGCTGGCCGGTGTTCTGCACCTCTACGCTCACGGTGATGGGCTTGCCAGTCTGCGGCTTCGACAGCACTTTCAAGTTGCTGTATTTAAAGGATGTATAGCTTAGGCCATGGCCAAAGGGGTAGAGCGGTGCCCCTTTGAAATAGCGGTACGTGCGGCCTTCCATGCTGTAGTTATCGAAGGCGGGCAGCTGGGTTTCCGACTTGTAGAACGTCACAGGCAAGCGGCCCGAGGGGTTGTAGTCGCCGAACAATACATCGGCCAGCGCCGTGCCGGCCGCCTGGCCGCCGTACCAGCTGTTCACGATAGCGGGCAGGTTGGCGGCTTCCCAGGGGGTAGCGATGGCGCTGCCAGTCATCATCACGAATACCACTGGCTTGCCCGTGGTGTGCAGCACCTTCATCAGGTCGGTTTGCACGGTGGGCAGGGCAATGCTGGTGCGGTCGCCGCCGCTGAAGCCGGGTACTTTCACATTCATTTCCTCGCCTTCCAGCTTAGGCGAGATGCCGCCCACGAAGATGATGGCGTCGGCATCCTTTACTTTGGCTAGGATGTTGGCCGCATTCATCGGCACGATGTGCGCGCCGGTAAACTTGAGAATGGTGCGGCTGACGTTCTGGACGTACTCAATCTTGAGTTCGATTTTCTGGCCGGCCGTCACGTTCAGAATATGCTCATTGGTCGAAACGCCGTGGCCGTTCCAAAAGTCCATCACCAGCTTGTTGTCTACGAATAGGCGGTAGCCGTCGTCGCCGGTGATTTGCAGGGCCAGTTCTTCGGTCTTTTCGGGGGTGAACGTGGTGACGTAGCGAGCCGAAATATTTTCGGAGGGTAGGCCCGGCACAATCTCCATTTTCACATTGGGGAGGTAGCGGTTCAGGCCGTCTTCCTGGCGCGTGGCTACGGGCGTGCCTTCCAGGTTAGTGCCCTTGAAGTACTCGGCGTGGAAGCCGCGCTGGCCGTTGTAGCTCAGGTTTTTGTTGATATCCAGCGGCTCGTACACGGTGTTGCTGGCGTAGTCTACACCTTGCACGTACGTCACCTCCGTGTCCTTACCTAGCTTGGCCTTGATGCCTTCGAGCGGCGTCACGATGTCGGTAGGGAAGCCGTTGTAATTGCCGAGCTGCACGCTTTCATTATCGGCGTTGGGACCGAGCACCGCTATTTTTTTGAGGTTTTTGCGCAGCGGCAGGGTGTTCTTCTCATTCTTGAGCAGCACCACCGACTCGCGGGCCATCTTGAGGGCGTGGGCCTGATGCGGCGCACTCTCCACCACGCTCATCGGAATCTGGGCGTACTTCACGCGCTCCACCGGGTCGAACATGCCTAGCTGAAAGCGGATTTTGTAGAGCCGCTTCACCGACACGTCCAGCTGCTGCTCGGTGACGAGCTTCTTCTGCACCGCTTCTAGCAGCGAACCGTAGGTGCCAGGCGGGCCACCACACTCAATATCGGTGCCGTGCAGCAGGGCATCGGCCGCGGCGGTGGCCGCGTCTGGGTCGGTTTTGTGGCGCTGCCAAAAGTCGTCGAGCCCGCCGCAGTCAGAGGTGACGTAGCCCTTGAAATTCCACTTCTTGTACAAGATGTTGGTCATCAAGATGTCGCTGCCGCAGCAAGGCTGGTTGGCGTAGGCGTTGTAGGCGCACATCACGCCGGCCACTTTGGCATCCACAATCAGGTCGCGGAAGGCCGGCAAGTAGGTGTCCCACAAGTCGTAGTCACTGATTTGAGCGTTGAACACGTGGCGGCTCTGCTCGGGGCCGCTGTGCACGGCAAAGTGCTTGGCGCAAGCCGTCACTTTCAAGTACTTAGGGTCGTCGCCTTGGAAGCCTTTTACTAGCGCCGAGCCCATCTGACCGGTTAGGTACGGGTCTTCGCCGTAGGTTTCCTGGCCCCTACCCCACCGCGGGTCGCGGAAGATGTTGATGTTGGGCGTCCAGAAGGTCAGTCCCTGGTAAATGCCGCGCTCGCCGCGCCTTACAAACTCCTGATGCACTGCCCGGGCCTCGTCGGAGGTGATGGTCGCCATCTGGAGCATGGCGTCCTTATCAAAGGTCGCCGCCATGCCAATAGCTTGCGGAAACACCGTGGTTTTCATGCTGGTGCGAGCCACGCCGTGCAGCGCTTCATTCCACCAGTTGTAGGCCGGAATGCCCAGCCGGTCGATGGCCGGCGAGTTGTTCAGCATCTGCGACACCTTTTCGGGCATCGTCAGGCGGCCTACTAAGTCATCCACCCGCTGGTCGATGGGCAAGTCAGGGTTTTGAAAAGGGTAGTCGGCGGCTTTGCTAGCCGTAAGGGGGGTAGGGCGCGTAGCGAGCAGGCTCTGGGCACCAGTGGCGGCCAGCAGCAACAGGCCCAGTGAAGCAGTAGCAAGTTTCATAGAAAAGAAAACAGGAAAAATGAATGTCAATCAGCTTCTTACCTCAAATGCATCCTGAAGAAAGAAGGGAAGTTGTGGTTTAAACCGGTGCTAAGCAACAGCATCATTACCAGCAGTAAGCCAGCCCGGCCGGCCGGGCTGGCTTACTCAAAGCGCACCCAGTCTACCTCCACAGCGGCTCCCGTTTTGGATTTCGGTGCTACAAACAGCGCGTGCGTACCGGGCTTGAAGGCTAGTACAGGGGCCTTGATATCTTGCCAAGCGCTGCCTTTCGGCACAGTTACCTCTGCAATGACAGGCCCCGCCGCATTATCTAACCGGATTTGGAGGGTGGCGCCGGCACTAGATGCGCCCCGAAGCAAAACAGTTTTTGGCTTTTGCGCCCCAAACGCTACCCCGTTGTACTGAACCCAGCCGGAGTTGCCGGCGAAGACGGTTTTCCAGCCTTGAAATGTGTTGGCCGTGTCCAGAAAGGCAATGGCCGCGCCCTGCTCGCTCAAGCGGCTGTAGCGGTCCAGCTGAATTTTTTGGCGTGCATCGGTCAGGCCGACGCCGCGCAGGGTGGGCGTCACTTTTCGAATCGAGCCGTCGGCAGCGAAGGATAAGCTGTCGATTCTAACCGAGCGGTTCTTGTCGAATTTCGGCGACAAGTCGTTGTGGTGGTAAAACAAGTACCACTGGTTTTTGAATTGCAACAAGGAGTGGTGGTTGGTCCAGCAGCCGGTCGGCGACTCGTCCATAATCACGCCTTTCACCGTGAACGGTCCTAGCGGACTGGTGCTGGTGGCGTATTCGAGGCGCTCGGTCTTGTTCTCGACGTGCGGATACGTCAGGTAATAAATTCCCTTGCGCTCAAATAGGTACGGGCCTTCCTTCAAGCCTTTAGTAGGCAGCTCGCCCAGAGTTTTGGGCTCAGAAGCCAGCTCTAGCATGTTCTCCTTCAGCTTGGCGCCGTAAATGTTGCCCTGCGACCAGTAGAGATAGGCCTGGCCGTCTTTGTCGATAAACACGTTGGGGTCGATGCCACGCACCCCTTTGATGGAAGTCGGCTGCGGCACAAACGGCCCGATGGGCTTGTCGGCCACCGCTACCCCTATCGTAAAACCTTTGCCGTTAGTAGTGTCTTTGGGCGTGCTGGGGAAGTAGAAATAGTACTTGCCGTTCCGAAAAATGCAGTCCGGCGCCCACATGCTGTAGCTGTCGGGCTTCACCCACGGCACTTTGTTTTGGGTGACGATGACGCCGTGGTCGGTCCAGTTGGTAAGGTTGGCCGACGAGAAGACGTGATAGTCTTCCATGACAAACCAGCCGACACGCCCGCGTCCTGGGGTGGCCCGAATATCATGGGAAGGGTACACGTACACTCGGTCGCCGAATACCCTAGCTGTGGGGTCCGCCGTAAACTGGTTGGTAATAAACGGATTCTGAGCGTGGGCGGACTGCAAGCAGATGAATGTCAGTGCCGCCAGCAGCCAGTAAAGCTTTCTATTGCGCATCGGGTTTTGCTTCTTGATGTGAGGGTGGGGTAAGGATATTCGTTCTGGTGGGGTGCCCTGCCAAAACGATTACTTCGTCAGGTGGTCTTCTATGCGGAAATAGTCGAAATCGGCGTACCCGCCCGCTGACTGAGTGGCGTAGTTGAAGAGACTAAATCGGTAGCCCATGAAATGCGGCAGCGTATAGGCCATTTTGAGCGGCCCGCCCACTGGTTTCCAGGCTTTACCATCGAGGCTGTAGAAGAAGGTGGCGACGTCTTTCCGCTCCTTGAAATCGCACTCGATTTTAAAATACACCTTGTCTTGCGTGAGGGGTAGGCGCTGCAACTCGACCGGCTTTTCCGACTCAGCGCTGACCATCACGATGGCTTTCGCGCCTTGGCTGGCTTGCACGCCTACCAGGCCGTAGCGCTTTTGCAACACACCGAGGCCGGCAAAGTCACCGGGTTGCAGGTGCGCCACGTCCAAGGCCGTTGTGCCAGCACACACCGGCCCGATGGTGCGCTGGGTCAATGTGTTGCGAGCCAGCAAAAACGACGGAGCGACGCGCTCAGTTTGGAGGCGCAGGTAGCCAGGGCGCTTAGTTACGGACCAGAGCTTGTTGTCGGGGTTGTGGTTCCACTGCCAGACCAGGGGTAAGGCTGGCTCACCCGCCTGGCGCGTAAACTCGTCGGAGGCCACCAGGGCGGGAATCAGGCTTTTATTGGGGGGTAGGGGTAGCGTTTCGGGTACTTTGCCCGCCGGGCTGCCCAGCACCGGCCAGCCATCTTTCCACTGCACTGGCACCAAGTACGGGATGCGGCCCACCGCCCCAAAATCGCGGAATAAATAGGAATACCACTTGCCGTCGGGCGTGTCGATGAGGCCGCCCTGGGCCACACCCAAGTCTTGCAGCGCCACCCGGCCCTCGTAAGGACCCGTTATTTTATCGGCCCGGTGCACAATGACCGTCCGCATCCCATCGCGGGGCCAAGCAATGTTGAACAGGTAGTACTTGCCGTTTATCTTGAAAAGCTGCGAGCCTTCGGCCGGCAGGTTGATGTTGGAGCCGGCAGGGGCGCTGGCATTCTCGATGATAACCTGGGGGGTAGTGCCCGGCTTTAGGCCCGATACGTCGGCAGTGAGTTCAGCCAGTTGGAGCTTACCCGAGCTGTATACCATGTACACGCGGCCATCATCGTCGAAAAACAGCGAATGGTCGTGCAAACTCGGCTGGAAGGAAACCGCCTTCCAGGGCCCTTTTTCAATGTTTTTGGTGGAATACACGTGGGTTTTGCCCGTGGTCTGGGCAAACGTGCTGACGTAGTACGTGCCCTGGTGGTAGCGCAGGCTGCTCGCCCACGAGCCGCGCCCGTAGGTGCTCTTGCCGTTAGCAAGCGCCATGGCATCGACGTTGGCTAGGGTGTCGTAGGCATAGCTCACCAGCTTCCAGTTCACTAGGTCCGTCGATTTCATGATGGGCACCCCCGGGCTCATGTGCATGGTGGTGCTGCTCATGTAGTAGGTTTTCCCCACACGAATCATGGACATATCCGGCACATCGGCATACACAATCGGATTATGAGCCGAGGTACCCTGAGCCCACGCCGCGGGCCCCAAAAGACCCAATCCAGTCAGTAGTAGCAACAAGTAGTTCTTCATGGCTAACCTTCGTAATTAATGCGTTTGGGGCTTTATCACCTGGTACTTGCCGCTCAGGTGCATCAGGCTGAACAGGTACAGCAGGCCGTCGTAGTACGGGTCAAAGTAGCCGTCTTCGTAAGGCGCTAGCTTGGCATTCCAGAGGGCATGCACGAAATCCAGTTTGGGCGCGGCCGGGCGCATGAGTGAGGCTGCAGCCGATGTAGCCACTAGGCCCAATGAGTGCCGCAGCTTCTTCACCTTGCCAGCCGGCAGTATAAAGTCGGGCCGCGAGCCGTCCACATTGAATTGGTCTTCGAAGGTGTTGAGGCCCTTGGTGCGCAGAAAACCCTGGAAGCGCTGCGCATACTGCTGCTGCCAGCGGCGGTCTTTGCCAAACCACACGTAGTCCATGGCAATGTTCATGGGCACGCGCCACGAGTCGTAGCGAAAGGCAGCCGGCGCCCACCGAATAGTGTCGGGCTGGCCGCTACACTCGGTGTAGACGTAGTTGAGTCCGGTGGGCGCGGCGCAGGCGCAGTGCAGAAACACGCGTGACGTATCGGCGCAGTCGCGGTAAAACTGCGCGTGCCCATCCTTGGCGTACTCGGCCCACACTTCCAGAAAAGCCGGCAGGTGGTACGACGGGTCGGTCCAGTTATACATATCGCCGACCGGCACAAAGCTTATCTGCTTGCGTTTGGTATTAAACAAGTTATGCACGTCGCCAGTGCCATCCTTTTTCCACGAAGCGTCCAGGATGCGGCGGGCTTCCTGGTAGTAGTTGATGCCCGTGCTATTGCCCCAGCGGTTGGCGGCAAAGAGCAAGTCGGTCACAAAGTACAGTTCACCATCCGAAGCGGGCCCCTCCGAATTGAGCTTCATCGTAGTGGTGTTAAAACTCCAGGCGAAGTAGCCTTCCAACGGGCCACTTTGGTGCTGCAAATTCTTCTTCGACCAGCGCCAGAGGCGGTCAAACACTTCCTTTTTGTTAAGCTGCACAGCCACCATCATGCCGTAGGAAAGGCCTTCGGTGCGGGCATCCTGGTTTTTCACATCCGACACGTAGGCCATCGAGTCGCCCACCTCAAAGTACACCTTATTGGGACCTTCGAACACGTCATGGTAGGCCTGGGCTACTTTTTGGTCAATATCAGCTTGGCTGTAGCCCGCTTCGCGGAGCAAATTGGGGTAGGTATTTGTGTAAAAGGCCGCCGTGTTCGCGGGCTTCTTCGGCGGGCTAGGCCGCTGGCCGAAGCTAGGGCCGGCACCTACGGCAAGTAGGCAAGCAATAGCCAGGACGACGCTTTTGCCACTCCGTACCTGGGCAAGGTAGTTGTTCATAAGGTTGCGTTTCAAGGGGTAGCGATGGCTGCTAAGGACCTAGGAATAGCTTGGGTAGCTATATAGCCGCAGCAATCCGCCGTGATAAGAGTTGAAAGTCAATTTGCCAGGGCAACGCCATACACAGCCAGGGCAAAGTCGTAGCCGCGCTTGTCGTTGAGCAGCACGGGCTGCCTATTTTGGTAAGCGCTCCCGCCGGCGTAGGTATCCTGGCGGCTCACCCGCCAAAACAATGGCGCCGACTTCGCCGCGCCCTGAAGCTCCAAAACGTAGCGATGCCCGGCCTTTAGCGTGACCTGGTTGGCGGCGGCAAAGTCGAATTGTAGTATTCCGGCGGCCTGAGGTGTGTAGTTGAAAATCAGCCCGTTGGCGGCACCTAGCAAATTGGTACCAGCTGCATAAGCGGACGCGTCGGCGGCGAGGCCGTCAGCCGGCCCGAGGTCATAGAGGGCTAAGGCAACAGGTTGCTTGGCATCCGTGCTGAAGCCATCGCCCCCAAACAGGTCTAGTCGTGTCAGCCGGCAGTCAGCCTTCACCTCAAAAGTTTGACCGAGGCTGGTAACGCCTGGGCCGTGGTTGAAGCTGAGGTTGTCTAGGGCCACCGTGGCCGGGTCAGGCATGGTGCTAAAAACCGGGGTGCCGGACCACTGCGTGGGCCGGGGCTGCGTGTTTTCGGTTAAGGTGACGCCGGTGCTAGCCGGCGGGAGCGTGACTGGCGAAGCCACCGGCGGGCGACGCGGCGGAGGGGGGGTAGCGCCTTTGCGAGGCGGCACGCTCAGGCCGGCCACTGTGTGGGCAATGGGCTGAATAGTGCCGTTGGGGTTATAGTAGAGGTACTCGGCGCACACGCTGCGTCGGCCCAGGGCGCCGCTTTCACCGGTGGGCAGCGTGAGGGTAGCGT
>CALMOO010000634.1 GCA_937871705.1 uncultured Hymenobacter sp. | reverse complement strand
ACTCATCGACAACCGGCCTACCTCGGCCTTGCTGCCCGATGCCTACCAGCGCCGCGGTGTGGCTCATGCTAACCTGGAGCAGCAAGACAAAGCCGTGGCCGATTTCCAGAAAGTACTGGCCGACTACCCCCGTAGCGCCGCCGCGCAGCAGGCGCTCTACAGCTTGCAGGAAAGCCTTACCGCGCTGGGACGCACCGAGGAGTTCGACCAGGCATTGGCTGGCTTTAAAGCTCAAAACCCTGACAGCAAGGCCACCGAAAGCGTCGAGTTTGAGGCGGCTAAGTCGCTGTACCTGGCCGAGAAATACCCGCAGGCCCTGGCTCGCCTGCAAGCCTACCTCAAGCAGTACCCCGACAATGCGCTGGCGCCCGATGCCCGCTTTTTTCTGGCCGACTCGTACCTGAAAACCGGCGACAAGGCCACCGCCCTCACGCAGCTGCGGGCAGTAGTGACCGAGAACAAGAGTGAGTTTGTGAACCGCGCCGTGGGCCGGGTGGCCGACTTGGAGTTTGAGAACAAGAACTACCCCGAGGCCGTCAAATTTTACGACCGCTTGCGTGGGGCCTCGCAAAACCGCCGTGAGGTAGCCACCGCTACCCTGGGCCTGCTGCGCAGCTACTACGAAGGCGGCGACTACCCCAGCGCCCGCCGCGTGGCCACCGAGCTGAGCACCCTGGCCGGCGCCACCGCCAACACCACCAACACAGCACTGCTCTACCTGGGCAAAGCCGACTACCAACTCGGCAACCTCGACCAGGCGGCCACCGAGCTGACTGCCGCTGTAGCCGCTGCCCCCAGCGACGCAAACGGCGCCGAAGCCCAGTACACCCTGGCCGCAGTGCTGTTCAAGCAGCAGAAATACGAAGATGCCATCAAGGAGGCCTTCAAGGTGAATTCTAACTACAGCGCCTACGCGCTGTGGCAGGGTAGGGCGTTTTTGCTGCTCGGCGACATTTACACTGCCCAGCGCGACATCTTCCAGGCTCGCGCTACGCTCAACTCGATTATCGATAATAAATTTCCGATAGCCGAGGTGGTAGAAGGCGCCCGCCAGCGCCTCAAAGCCTTGCCCGCCAGCGACGATGCCCCCGCGCCCGCCACCGAAGCGCCGGCTAAAGCTACGCCTGTTAAGGCGCCTACCCCCCCAAAAACTACTGCTCCGGCCAAGGTGCCGGCCAAGCCTGCTCCGGCCAAAACGCCGGTGCGCAAGCCGGTTAAGTAGTCGCCAGTCTCGTCCGTGTCGCCTGTCATTGCGAGGGCAGCTACTTAACTCATCTCCTTAGCAGCTGCTTTGCATAAAATTGCTTTAATGAAACGTTTAGGAACAATAAAATCAAGCTTTACTGCAAATGCCGGCCGGCCCTGGCTGTTGGCTGCCGGCCTCAGCGGTGTCGTGGTGCTGGGCGCCCAGGCCCAGACGCAGCCGGGCAAAGGCAAGGCGCGCGGCACCATTCAGGATGCCGAGATTGAAATTGTGAAAGACCGGGTGAACACCCTGCCCGAAGCCACGCGCAACTTCGAGAAAATTCGCCTCGCGCCCCCGCCCAAGCCTACCCAGCCGGTAACTTACACCTATCCCGATTTTCGGCTGCCAGCCACCCGGCTCGCGCCCTCGGTGCAGGTGCTCACCGTGGCCCAGGAAGCGCCCGAGCCGCTCACCGGCAATTACCTCAAGCTGGGCCTCGGCAACTACGGCACCGTGTATGGCCGTGCCCACCTGCACTCAACCCGCAACGAAGCTTATTCCTACGGCCTAGACGTGCGCCACCAAAGCTCGGCCAACGGCCCCGTCGATGGCGCCAACTCGGGTGTGAGCCAAAGCAGCGTGGCCGCCACCGGCGAAGTCTACCGCGGCACCACGGCCCTGGGCGCCTCCCTCGACTACGGCCGCGAGCGCTACCACTTCTACGGCTACGACGCCAGTCGGCTGACTGCCACGCCCGACAAAGACGCCATCAAGCAGACGTTCAACCGCTTCGGCGTGCGCGCCTACGCCCGCAACCACGCCACCGAGGCCAAGCTGCAGTACGAGGTGGGGGTAGGGTTTAAGCATTGGCAGGATGATTACCAGGAATCCGAGAACAACTTCCTGCTGGACGGCAAAGCTGGCTACGCACTAGGCGAAACC
>CALMOO010000633.1 GCA_937871705.1 uncultured Hymenobacter sp. | reverse complement strand
CACGGTGTCGGTGCCGGTTACGTTGACGGCCGGAATGGCATAGCTGTTTGCCTTGGCGTGCTGGAAAAGAGCCTGCACTTCGTCGCCGTGCAGAACGCCGGCGCGCAGGCCGGTGAGTGTGGATGTTGCCATGAGAGGAGAAACGTTGTGGCCGCGAAGTTCGTCCCTTTTTTAGCAAAAAGCTAACCTGTACGTTTGGTGAGGCGAAATGCCAGAGCGCAATGTCGAACGCGCACCGCCTGGGGTGGGGTAGGAGTTTTCTGCTATTCAATAGCAAAGCTTTAAGAAGGCCGCAGCGGCATGATATTTTTTAGCTGGAAAGCTGGAAATCTTAGGCTGAAAAGCGAAATAAGACGAAGCTAAATGCCTCGCCGCTGGTTATACCTTAGCAGAAGCGTATCACACCCCTAAACACTTGTGGATTATGCGAACAAACCTTACTGGCTTCGCCCTGACCGTGGGCATGGGCCTCATCGTGGTGCTGTTGGGATTCGGGATTTTGAGCATGGCCGGGTTGGTCGGCTTTTCGGCCAGTGAGGCGCTGGCCGGGCAGGCGGCTCCAGCAACGGAAAGTGGTAGCCCGGGTGCTGGCAAAGGTGACAAGGCCGTCCTTGCTTCAGCGGTGACCAAGCCCGCCTCGCCCGCCGAGGCGCAGGCCATAGCGGCCGGCGATGCCTTATTCAAAGCCAATTGCACCCAGTGCCACGCCGTCAACGAGAAGGTGGTAGGCCCGGCGCTAGCCGGCATCACGAAGCGGCGCCCGGCTGCCTGGGTGGTGTCGTGGGTGCACAATCCGGCCAAGGTTATTGCCAGCGGCGACGACTACGCGGTGAAGCTGTTTGAGGAAAATGGCAAGCAGCAGATGCCCTCGTTCGCCCAGCTGTCGGAGAAAGATGTGAAAAGTATTCTGGCCTGGATTGAGGCGCAGGAAGGCCGCGCGGCCTATGCACCGGGTAATACGGTGGCCGTCAATTAACATGGGGGCTGCACTAGCCCGCGCTGGGCTGCCCGACGCGGGTTCGTGTCCCTACCCCTGCTGCGGTACCGCACCCCCGCCCAAGGCAAACGTAGCCCGTGCCTGCCACTGCCGCCCATCGTGGCGAAACAACGTGAAGCTTTGCACCGCGAAGCTGGCGGCATACGCTCGCTCGGCAAACAGCTGGCGCAACTCGGGTACCTGGGCGGGAGGTAGGTCGCGGGTGGCCAGCGTCAGGTGGGGCGTGTAGGGGCGGCCCTCGGGCTGCACCTGGGGCAGGTAGGCGGCGCACCAGGCCATCAGCCGCGCGTGGAAGGCCCGCAGGGCTGCCGCCTCCTGCACATGCACAAACAGCGTGCGGCTGCCAAACCAGGCAAAGCCATCCACGACCACTTCAAAAGTGGCCTCCGTAGCGGCAAAGTCTGCCAGCGCCGCCGTGCAAAGGCCTTCAAACTCATCGGCTTCGGACAAAGGCGGCAGCAGCGTAATGTGCGGGGGCAAGCGCACGGCATTGCGGCTGCCCGTGAGGCGGTGCACCTCCTGCTTGAGGTCCCAAACGTGCGAAAAAACGGGTTCGGGCGGCAGCAAAGCCACCAGGTAGAGCGTGCGCATGAGCTTAACAACCACGATAGAGGCTGCGGCCTTCTACGCACCCGCGGCGGCAGTAGGTGCCGGGCAGCCCACGCGCTATACTCCTACTGTACCAGCACCAGCGCCGAGCTGCCCGGCACCTCCACCGTGCCGCTACCCCCTACGGCGGCCCCCAGGCCATGCTGATTGATGTCGAGTCCGCGCAGCACGGCCTGGTAGCTGCCGGCCGGCACGGGCAGGGTAGTGGCCTGGTGCGTGCCATTAAACAACACCGTAATCGTCTGCCAGGTATCGCCCCCAGCGTGGCCAACTAGCTGGTAGCCAATGGTGCCCGCTGGCAGGCCGGGCAGGAACCTCAGGTGCTCGGCAATCAACTCCTGGGTGGGTAGGCGAAAGGCCGGGTGAGCCCGCCGCAAGGCTAGCAGCTGCCGGTAAAACGCGAACACGGCCGCGTATTTCGCCTTGCGGCCCCAGTCAATCTGGTTGATGCTATCGGGTAGGTTGTAGGAGTTGGACGCACCTTTTTTAGTCCGCAAAAACTCGTCGCCAATGGGCAAAAATGGCACGCCCTGCGAGGTGAACACGATGGTGTTGCACAAGGCATCCATCCGAATGAGCTCGTCCTCGGTGGCCGTGGGGTTGGCTACCAAGAGCTTATCCCAGAGCACCCGGTCGTCGTGGCAGGCCACGTAGCTAATGGCTTGCGCGGGGGTAGCAGCCCAGGGCGCTTTGCTGTAATTGACCTTTGCATAATCAAGCTGCGGGTGCTGCGTGGCGCCCACGATGCCGAATTTCACGCTCTCTTCCAGGCCGGCCTGGCCACCCACGAAGCCGCTTTCGGCCTGGCGGGCGTAGTGGCCCTTGGTGCCATCGCGCAGCTCATCGCCGAAGGCCGCAATGCGGGGCAGGCGCGCCACGTTGGCTTTTACGGCGCGCTGAGCTTCGGGCAGCGGGCTGGGGCCGGCCGCCCAGCCCTCGCCGTACACAAAGATGCTGTGGTCTTGCTGGTCGAGGGCCACGCGCACGGCGCGCATGGTTTCGAGGTCGAGCACACCCATGAGGTCGAAACGAAAGCCATCGACGTGGTACTCGCGAGCCCAGTGGCTTACGCAGTCCACGATGAGCTTGCGCACCATGGGTCGCTCCGAGGCTACTTCGTTGCCGCAGGCCGTGGCATTGGAGAGCGAGCCATCAGCATTGTGCCGGAAGTAGTAGCCCGGCACCAGCTGCTCGAAGGCGCTCGTGCCGGCATCGGCCACGTGGTTGAATACCACGTCGGCCACCACGCGCAGGTTGTGGTCGTGCAGCGTCTGTACCAGCTGTTTATACTCCCGAATGCGCACTGCCGGGTCGAGGGCATCGGTGGCGTACGAGCCCTCAGGCGCGAAGTAGTTGACCGGGTCGTAGCCCCAGCTATACCGGCTCGGCGAGGGGGGTAGGCTTTCGTCGATGGCCGCAAAATCATACGTGGGCAGCAGGTGCACGTGCGTAATACCCAGCTCCTGCAAGTGGCTCAGGCCGGTGCGCACGCCGCTGGGGCCGGTGGTGCCCAGCTCCGTCAGCCCCAGGTACTTACCCTTGTGCTGAATGCCCGAGTTAGGGTCCATTGACAGGTCGCGCACGCTCACCTCGCCCACCACAATGTCGGTGGGCGCACCCGGCTTGGGGCGGTAGTCGTCGGGCCAGCCGGGCGGGCTCGTGGCGGCCGGGTCGAGCCAGGCGCCGCGCTTGCCATTTACGCCCACGGCGCGGGCGTAAGGGTCAGGTACCTCGGCCCTAGGTTGCCCCGCAATGGTGGCCTGCACGGTGTAAAAGCCGGTGGTGCCGGCCGGCAGCGCCAGCAGCCAGGTGCCGCCGGGCCCGCGCACCAGCTCGTGCGTGGCGGTGGGCGCCCCGCCCGTGCCGGCCGCGTAGAGGCGCAGGCGCAGCGCCTCGACCGTGGGTGCCCCCGCCCGATACGCTTGCCGGTCGGCGGCACATTATGGCGTGCCAGGAGGTTCCGCAATCGCGCAGGAATGGTCCTGCAGCGTCTCGCCGGCAAGGCGGTCGAGCCGCAGGTGCTCACCACCGTG
>CALMOO010000632.1 GCA_937871705.1 uncultured Hymenobacter sp. | reverse complement strand
GTGTACGTGCTGCCGGGCCAAGTGGGGGTCCTGCCCTGCCCTACCCGGCCCTGAGCGGCCGCGTACCGGTGCCCGACGTCTACTGGCTGTGGGTAGGCTGCCAGCCGGTACTGCAATCCGTGCCGCTGGCCAATCGTCAGGAGCAACTGTGCGCAACGGTGGAAGCCCGGGCCGCTCGTGGCTCCCAAGGCCCAGGCCACTTGCTGCATCTGAGCGGTTCCCCTGAAGTAACCTGGTGAGAAGCCCTGCGGCCCTACACCCTGCTGCGTAGCCTGTCGACTACCGTCTTCGACAAACGTCTGCGCCAGTTGCAGGCGCAGCTGCGTCACTAGGCTGACTCGTACCTGGCTCCCGACGTGGCCTTTCACTACCTGCGGTTGCAACCCATCGCCCGGCCCCTGCTCGACTCACTCACCACGCGCTTTGCTCGCGAGCAGCCCACTTCGCCCTACCTACCCCGCTTGCGCGAGCTACTGGAGAAAGCCCCTACCCTAGCGGTCGGTTAACCGGCACCTGACTTCTCCTTACCAGATTTACAGGGCCGGTCCGTGGCCCGTAGCAGCCTGCGCGGCCGCTACGGGCTGGTGGACTTCTGGGCCTCGTGGTGCAAGCCTTGCCGGGCCGAGAACCCGCAGACCAGGCTTCACTGTGTTGAGCGTCTCCCAGGACGAGCAGCCCGCCGCCTGGCAGCGGGCCGTGCAGCAGGATACACTGCCCTGCACGCAGGTACTCGACGCGCAGATGTGCGGTCTTACGGGCCACTTATACCAGCTCATGGACATTCCGGCGACTTGGCTGCTCGACCCGGAAGGACGCATCATCGCCCGGGACTTACGCGGCGCCGACCTAAGAAAAGCGCTGACCCGCCATCTCACGTAAGGAGGGTAATAGGACCGCTCTTGTTAAAAGGCTGACTTGAAAAGGGCCTTCAAATTACTACTCGGGTAATACTAGGAGCTGCATTTTGGCGGATACGCTTCTCCCCTGCCATCGACAAACGTGCGAATAGTGATCTTCAGCTGATCGTAAGCCGGGTAAAATCCCGTTCAAGCTACCGGCTTCCGCCCGTGAGTACTCCTGTCTTGGCGGGTAGTAGCATAGTGGTGGCTGGCAGTGCTGCCAGCGCCCGCCGCAGGTAGTAGTCGTTGCCGTAATACAGGTTCAGGCTAGCCACGACGTAATGCGCAAAGGTCGGCGCGTGTGTTCGGAACCTTTATGCCAAGGCAGACAACCCCCAACTTACCTGAACCCGGAGTAATTTTCCTCTGTGCTGGCTTTTAAGCGGACGGAGCTGCTGGTAGTTGAGTGCAGCGCCACCGCCATTGTTACCAAATTGATCCTGTTCCAGGCGGCCCATGCCCGCTAGGCAGGGGTGTATACGGGCTTTCGGTGCACTAGAGGAGGCGAAAGGCTGCCCCTCGCTGGATGCTCAACTGAATGAATTTAATATTTTATACGTATTATAATTATCATAATTTTGATACGTATTATACGGAGTAGAGACAGGGTCGATATATATCAGCTTTCGAACCAGATTACCTACCCTCCAATGCCTAGTAGGCGCTTTATCCACTAGCAACGAGCCATCCAGGTACGTAGGGACTCGGGAAGCAGTACTTCTCGAGTTGTAACGGTAGACTTGTGGTTAGCCCGCAATAGGATTCCTCGGCGAGTCTTGGCCCCACGGGGGGTAATTGTTCCACTTCATCCCCGTGTTTTGAGGGCTGGCCCCACGGTTAGGAGTAGGAAAAATCTTTGCTGCTATCCCCTAACATGACACCCTATCTACGCTGTGATTAGAGTGGGAGCTTCTCACCAGCAGAACACGTAGGAAAACGGGAGGCAAGCATTGGGACTCTAGTGCAGCTTTTTGATCCCTCCCACAATAGGTAAGGTATGCTATGACCAGCACTTCGTGGAGCGGCTCTTTAGTTAACAGTTAGTCGCTGCTTGGCTACACGATGCTGGTGAACTAGCTGCGCATATTCTGGTTTTTGTGAGTAGGATGCACCCGTCTTTGGACTGTGTTACCGCCAGCATTTCCTGATTTCTTGTTGTGAAATAAACCTACTAGCGAGGCTATGTACATACTATATGCACTGTATTTATGATGCGTCTAGAAATTATTGTACGTACGGTAAGTATTATACTTACCGTACGTACAATTATCGGTTTCAAAAATAAGTTATCTCCATACGTGCTATGCGTATGGAAATTATAGTTTACTCTATAGCCCTTATTTCAGGCTATTACGTAACCACAGCCTAGTTTCCCGGGCTATGAACCTGCGCTATGCGTATCGCACGTATAAAGAATGACGTTGATCTTTACAATATTTATCATACGTATAACAAATACGGTACTTGCAATAAATATGAAAAGTATGATAATTATTGGCTACCTTTGGCTTCGTATCATTCCCTTTTGCTTTTATGCGCATCATCACGTTTGCCAACCGAAAGGGTGGCGTCGGTAAAACAACCTCCGTCTTGGCTATTGCCCACCGGCTGGCGCAACTCGGCTACCAGACTTTATTGATAGATGCCGACCCGCAGGGCAATGCTAGTTCCACTATCGCTGGCTTGCCAGCCGTTCCAGGATCACTGGCCGCTGCATTAGCTACTGCTAATGGCTTAAGCCCCCAAATCAATGCAGCAACCCCTAATCTATACTGCGTGACGGCAGGCGAAGACCTGACGAGGCAGGAGAAGCTACTGGGTCAGGAAATGGATTATGGCTGGTTTTTTCGCAACGCCCTCCAGGAACTTACTACCACGTTAGCTGGCGGCCAGGCCCGTGGAGCAGGGAACGAGTTGATGCCGGCGAACTTTGATTTCGTGCTCATTGATACTTCGCCCTATCTGGGTACCTTGGCGGTGGCGGCGATGGTGGCCAGTGAGGCCGTATTCATTCCCCTTCAGCCAAATTATTTCAACAGCGAAGGCCTGACTAAAGTAGTAGAGATGGTGGGTGTCATTCGCCGGAATTTTAACCCGCATCTGCGCATTGGGGGTATCTTCTTTACAAAGTATGCCCGTACTTATCGCAAGGCGCTGCATCATCAGTATGCCCGCGCACTCGAAGCGGACCCGGTACTCGGCAAATTGGTCATGCAGCAGACCATCCGGGAAAATGTTGCCTTGGACGAATCCCAAGCGGGCCAGCAGCCTATCTACGACTGGGCACCCAGTTCTAATGGGGCAGCTGACTACCGTGCACTCACGGAAGAATTTCTTACCTGTCTAAATCTTATCTAATGCCGCCTAAGAAAATGCCTCCCATTCGGCTGACTTCGTCCACGACCAGCCATGACGATATTCTACACCCCCCGGTAGCGCGCGAGCAAGCCATCCCTCAAGCGCCACTGGCAGACAATACCGTAAGTGCGATACGTACCACACATGCCATAAGTATAGAGAGCATGGATGAAGGGAAGCCCCTGCGCATTCCTTTTACCAATAATTTGCCTCCTGCCGTGTTTCGGGAGTGGTTCACGTATGCGTACATGGCACGGTTGTCTCTCCAAGATGTTTTGGAGCGTGCCTTAGTTACCTACCTACAAGATAAGCCTCAGGCGCGAGAGCCGCTGCCACCGGAACAGGAAGCTATCCTGACAGCTAAAGAGGAAGCCGAGCTTAATCGCCGTCAGAAAAGGCGCACTAAATAACCCAGCCGATTTACTAGCCGTGCAGTTTAAGTAACGGCTGAGTAGGGGAGGGGCTGGGGTGTTCTCACCAAGGATTGTCTTGACCACTCAATAGCTTACTGCTCCTAGTTCACGACCTACGACTAACTTTTAAAAGTGTGACCTGCCATGGTTCGCTGCAGCTTCGATTACTTATCAATAGCTGTGTGCTGTAACAGGTACTCACGTTTTTGATAGGCGCAATCAAGTGAATGAAGTACGCAATGCGGCCGACAACTTCTATCCGATTGGGTAGTGACGTTTTATCGGACAGGGGTAGGAGGGGGCAAGCCTACTTACCGTTTGCTGCTGCTAAACCACCCTCGAGTTGTTCCGACTAGCTCAGGTGACCTATACGCTGGCTTTCAAGCCTCGCTCCCAAACTGTCAGCTGGCGATGCCAATTTTCGTGCTTTTTGTAATAGGCCGTGTGCCCTTGGTAGCGGGAATAGAGTTGAGAGAGCTTTAATCGTGCTTTTTGTAATAGGCCTGCTGTAGCCTGAGCAGAGAGATTTGAAAAGCTAATTCATTTTTAAAGCTTTGTTTGTCAATTAGTTATGTTGATAAAGCTTTCTGCAAACCCTATTACCAAAAGCACGAAAACTCGCTGCGCGGCCTAATTTACGACCCTCTGCTGAGTGAGCTTTTCAACCCAACCTTAAGTAGCTAATTTATAGCAAATTAAAAAAAAACTCCTTTTTAAACGGTAGTTTCCTTTTTTATGACTATTACCTATATTACAGGTGCCGTAACGCACTTGTAATCAATTATTTGAGAACAAAGTCTATTACCAAAAGCACGAAACTCCTATTACTAAAAGCACGAAAGCTTATTACTAAAAGCACGAAATCCCTATTACTAAAAGCACGAAATTATACGCTGGCCCTATTACCAGAAGCACGAAAGCCTATTACAAAAGTTTTTTTTGTAATACTATTGCCTTGCTGATTGCTTTTTAGCCTGGCCAGCCTTCGTTATGCAAGTGGACCTTTTCGCCGACAATAAGCCGGAGCCGACCAGCAAGCTGGTCGTGCAGCGCAACGACCTGATTAATGCGCGCTTTGCCCTGACGACCCTGGAAATGCGCTTATTTATGGCCATGCTTGCGCGCATTGACCGTGCGGATAGCGAGTTTCATGAGTTGCGCATTCCGGTAACCGAAGTGGTGGCGGTATCAGGCCGGCGGCCAAGCAGCAACGATTACGCGCAGTTAAAGGACATGTGCGCGCTGCTAGCCTCCCGGGTGATCTATGTGGAGCGGCCCAGTAAGAAAAAAGCGAAGCGAGGGGGACAAGCCCTAGAGGAGGTAGCGCCGAGCTTCTCCAACACTCCCCTCATGGCTTATGCTGACTATAGCAGCGAGGAGCGGGCGCTGGTAGTCAGGTTCAATGACCGCGTGCGCGAGCACTTGCTGCAACTCAATGACGGCAACTTCACGCAGGCACAGTTGATGCAGCTGCTTAAGCTCAAGAGCGCGCACTCCTACCGCATCTACTGGTTGTTGAAGCAGTATGGTAGCTTCGGGACGCGTACTATCCGGGTAGACGAGTTGAAGCGCGTGTTAGATTTGGAAGGTCAGTACAAGCAGTTCCCACTCTTTAAGCTGCGAGTGCTGGACCGGGCGCAACGGGAACTGGCGCAAACTAATCTTGCTTTCGACTACGAACTTGTTCGGGGTAAAAACAACAGCGTGGAAGAAATTCGATTTCGCTTTACGCCGGTTACCAGCGAAGTTCTGTTGCCGTCCCTGCCGGCTACCACGGACTGGCAAAAGGCTCTGCTCGAGGTAGGGGTTTCAGCGAGTAGCATGGCTGCCATCGGGGAACTCATTGAGCGTGGCGAAATAGAGTCTTCCTATGTGCAGTACGTAGTGCAGCAGCAGCGAACTAAGAGCAAGCAAGGAAAAATTAAGAGTCTGGCCGGGGCAGTATTCATAGCTATCACCAAGGGGCATTCACTTGAAGAATACCGGCAGGCGCTGGCCCAGCGTCAGAAGGTAGCTTCCCGCAAGCCGGCTAGTAGCCCTGCGTCTACACCTGAGTTCGTTCGTTACCGGGTCCAGGAGGCGCGTGAGGCCTTTGACACCATGGTGCGTAAAAAAATGGCTAAGGGCGCAACTTTTGAAGAAAATCTGCACCTCGTCTACCTGTCCCAGGGGTTCCGGCAGGAGCGGGATAGTCAGGGAGTCGAGTGGCTCGTAAAAGTGCTATAAAAGTCACTAAAGACGTTATAAAGAAGGGTATTATTTGGTACAAACAGCAGGGGATTTGATAGCAAAAAAAAGTATAAAAAACGAATAAAAATTGAAGAATTGTACTATTTGATACCAATCTTACTATTTGTTAGTCAAGTCTTTATGTGCTATAGTTGTTTTGAACTAAGTGGTTTTTATAAGGCATATCATACATTATAGCGAGATAACCAGTTGCGGGGCTTACGGGGCAGGGCATCGTAATTCCGAGCACATCGCGCGACTCACTCTTCACCTTAGCTAGCGGACCTATTGAACAAACCAACCTGGGCCAGCGCGAGTGGCTGACCGGTATGCCTCCGTTTACAAAATGCCTTACGGGAATATCTTCGGCGAAGCTCGTCGATTTTACCCCGCGCCTGCCTACTTAGCCTACTACCGCGTCTCTACTCAAAAGTAAGGATAGGT
>CALMOO010000631.1:10149-11457 GCA_937871705.1 uncultured Hymenobacter sp. | reverse complement strand
GCGCCGTGCTGGCCGTGCGCCTATCCACCGTGATGCTCGTGATGCTGGAGAGCCGCGCCGCCGCCGCCTGCCAGCCGCCGGCATCGCGCCAGCCGCGCGGCGCGGCCATGGTGAGGCGGTAGCTCAGGCGGTTTTGGTAGGCCGTGAGGTAGTCGTTGGTGGGCAGATACACCTTGATGTAGGTGCGGTACTGGGCATCGGGCGTCTGGGCTTCCAAAAACTCGTCGCGGTCCTCGATGCCATTCTTGTTGAGGTCGCCGGCGTAGTAGTGCGTGCCCTGGCCGGCCGGCACGGCCAGAAACGAGTAGTCGCGGCGCAGCTCGCGGCCGGTTTGCACGCTGTAGCTCAGCTCGGAGCGAATCTGGTTTTGAAGCAGGCTAACGTTGTAGTCAATCTTGGTGAGCACGTTGCGCTGGCGGGCGCTGTCGCGGTAGGCCACGGGGTTGAGGTCGCGGTAAGTGGCCAGGATGCGCAGGTCCTGGGTTTTGCCTATTCTAGTGGTCAGGTTGCCCTGCCAGGTTTGCGAGATGGTGCGCACTTGCAGGGTGGTCTGGTCGCCGGTGGGCGTCTGGTCCTGGCGGTAGCTGTAGTCGACGCGGTAGCGGGTGCGGCCGGTGTCGGGGCTTTGCAGGAAAAAGGTGTGCTCATCGAAGTAGTTGGCCGACCGCACTGAGTCCCTACCCGGCGAAATCACCCGGTTTTTATCAAACCGATAGCTATACCCCGGAATGAGCCGCCCGCCGCCGTAGCGCACCTGCGCCTCACCCCGCGCCCAATCGGAGTGGTAGCGTCCGGCCTGCGAGCTGAGCAGAAACAGCGCCCCGCGCAACTCTACGCGGCCTACCTTCTGGGCCACATCGAGCCAGTGCTGCATGCCATCGACTTCGCCCGGCCGGTAGCGGCGGCTGAGGCGGTAGTTCACGCTGTTGTTGGCGTCGCGGGTGAGGCCCACGGCGAAGTTGAGGATGTTGTCTTCGCGAGCATCGGTGGCGGCCGAGTTGGCGGTGCTGACGGTGCTCCAGTTGCGGTCGAACTCGATGTCGCGGTAGCGGTCGATGGGCGAGAATTTCGGCGCCGTGTGCTCAAAATCTAGGGCTGAGCTAAGGCGATAGGTGCGTAGCGCGGCCGGCGCCCAGGCGGGCAGGGCGCGGTTCTGGACGGTATAGCCCAGGCGCACGGCGGCGCCCTTGTCTTCAGTGCCGACGGCGAAGCGGTTGCGCTGGAGCTGCGAGCTGGCCACGTCCACAAACACGGCCGCCGTGGGGTCAAGCTGAAAAGTAGCGCCGCCCGATACCATCTGCTTGAGCA
>CALMOO010000631.1:5686-10139 GCA_937871705.1 uncultured Hymenobacter sp. | reverse complement strand
GTAGTCGCCCTGGCCCGGCCCCTTGTACTCGTACACCCGGCCGTTGGTGTTGGAATAGGTGGTGCTCAGCTTGTACTCGCCCAGCCCCGTTCCTACCTGCGTAAAGCTCACGGTATAAACCTCTTTGGTCGAGTCCGGCGGAAAGCTATAGGCGTTTACCAGCTGGCCGGTAGCGGGGTTGACAACTTGCACTTGGTTGTACTGCACAATGCTGCGGTTGTACGGCGCGAGGATGCCGCCCGCGCGCTGCACCGAGGCCACGTTGCCAGCGCTGCGCAGCAGCTGTTGGTCGGTGGCCGAGAGCGTCAGGTTGGCGGCGTTGTTGGGGTCGTCGGCTTCCTGGTAGTAGTTGGCGCGCACTTGCAGCTTGCCCACCTGCTGGTAGTGGCTGGCGGTGTAGAGCGAGCGCGAGTAGTTCAGGTCAGAGTACTCAAAATCAACCTTTAAGCGCGAATTTTTGGTGATGAGGTGGCGGGGTGAAAACGTCAGCTCGGCCAGGTTATAGTCAATGGTGTAGTCGTAGTCGAAGCCGCGCACTTGCAGGCGGCCATCGAGGTACACGCGCTCCGAGCCGGCCAGCACGATGATAAATTGCTCGCCATTGGGCCCCGTGAGGCGATACGGGCCCTGCACGTTGTCGAGCGGCGCGAGGTCGATGCTGGCAAATTTGCCCTTGGCCACGCCGCCCGCCACCAGCGTGGAGGAGCGAATCTGGCCTTTTTTGTCAACCACCGTCACGCTGCCCGAACCGTTCAGCCCTACCCCCCCGCTGGGAGCCTGGTTGGGCAGACCTGCTGAGGTCGGCCCCAGTGCGCTGGAGCCCGCGGTAGTAGGCGTTTGCAGCGTTTGGTTGGGCGGCACCACGGTGGTGGGCGGGGTCAGGGTTTGCGGGCTGTTACCGGTGGGCGCGGCGCTGTTGTTGGTCACGCCGTTGGTGTAGGTCGTGAACGACGAGGGCGGCGCGTTGCTCACGCTGTTGTTGGTGGCGCCGGCCTGCAACGGCTGCGGGCCGGGCGCACCGAGGTTGGCTTCCACGGCCGCGCCTTGGATGTTTTTGTAGTAGCGTAAGAAATAATCGGGCTTGTTGCGCAGCACCACGTCGCCGGCCGTCAGGTTCCACTGCGGGCCGGTGAGGGTGATGTAAATTTTATCAAACTGCTGCAGCGTCTGCGTATTTCCTTCGGGCTGGAAGGGTACGTTCTGGTCCGAAATGGCCGCCGTTAGGCGAATATTATCCGTCAGCTTGCCCTCCAATTGCAGGTTCAGCGCGGAGTTCACAAACACGTTCTGCGTGTTGCCAAACGAGATGCCCCGCGCCAGATTACCCGTCTTGCTAATGCCGGGCGTGCTGAGAATCTGCTCTTTCTGCGAAAAATCCTCCAGGCGCATTATGCGTCGGTCACGAAAGTCGATGCTGTCCAGCAACTGGCGCGGGCGCCGAAAGCGCGGCGCCAGCAGCTGCAGCGGCAGCACCCGGTAGCACACCAGCACCGAGTCGGCCAGCGGCACCTTAACCGAATCGGGGGGGGTAGGCGCCCGCACCGAATCGGCGGCTACCGGCGCGCCGGCCGAGTCGAGGGGGGTAGGCGCGGCCAGCGCGCGCCGCACGATACGAAACGGCGCCGGCCGCACCAGCCGGTAGCGGCCCGTTTGGGCGTTGTAGCTCACCGAGCGCCCATTGGCCGCAACGGTGCCCGGCACAATGGTGAGCGTGTCGGTGAGCGTAAACGTGGTGGTGTCGTGGCCCAGCGCCAGGCGCAGGTAGCGGCAGCGCTGGGTGTTAGGCGGTGCCAGGTCGCTGGCCTTGGCCCGGGCGGGTGGCGTTGCGGCCGGCTGATTCGCTGCTGGCTGCTGCGCCCACGCCGGCCCCACTACCAGCAGCCACAGGGCAGCCAGCAGGACCACTTGCAGCAGCGGTGCCCAGCGTAAGCGTTTAATCATAGTATAAAAATCGGGGCGCGGCCGCTTAACGTTGAGCTAAGTCCGATTCGTGCCAAGCCGGCGCAAATGAGTGCATTGGTGGGTGGTGAGATAATGAGGACGCCTTTTCTGGCGCACCAATTCACCTCCTAATTTCTACCCTGCCAGCGGCAGCTCAATAAAAAAAGTAGTCCCTACCCCCTCTTCCGTTTCAAACCAAATGCGGCCGCCCGCACTCTCGATGCCGCGCCGAGCTACCGCAAGGCCAATACCCGAGCCCGTGGCCTTAGTCGTAAAGTTCGGCAGAAAAATCTTCTCGCGCACTGCCTCGGCAATGCCACCACCATTGTCCTGAATAGAAATGAGCACGCTTTTCGCAGCCTCCGTGAGCGCCACCCTGATGCTAGGCGCCCGGCCCGGCGACATGGCCTGCCGGGCGTTGATTAGCAAGTTATTGAACGTCCGCACCAGCAGGCTTTCATCGGCAAACACGAGGTAGTGGCCGGTGTCGGCATCGGGGGGTAGGGCTAGGGTTACTTCCTCGCCATCCGCACCATCTTCGGCTTGCAGCAAGCCCACGCAGCGGCGCAGCAGCGGCGCCAGGTCGAGGCGCTCGGGGCGCATGGCAGGCAGGTTGGTGAAGGTACTGAACGAGGTAGCGATGTCGCTGAGCACGTCAATCTGGGTAATCAACGTCTGCGAAATGCGACCAATCAGCTCTTCTGCATTGGGGCGGCGCTCGTTAATGGCTTTTTGTAAGTATTGGAGGCTCAGCTTCATGGGCGTGAGCGGATTCTTAATTTCGTGGGCTACCTGCCGGGCCATTTCGCGCCAGGCGGCTTCTTTCTCCTGGGTGGCCAGCTCGCGCTTGCTGGCTTCGAGCTTGCCGAGCATGGTGTTGTACTCGCGCACGAGCAGGCCGATTTCGTCGTCGCTAGAGCGGTAGTCGAGCATCTCGTTCTCGCCCGTGAGCGTGGTGCGCGTCAGGCGGTCAGTCAGCAGCTTGAGCGGAGCTGTTAGTTGGCGCGTAGCCACGAAAGCTAACCCTAAAAACAGCAAAAACATGAGCGTGAAGATGTTGAGTATCATCGAAAACAGCTCGGTCAGCTTGCTATCCAGCTCTTTCTGCGAATCGAAAAACGGAATACCCACGTAGCCCAGCAGCGGGCCCACCGTTTCGTCACCGACCCCCGGCATGCGCAGCGGCAGGTACAAAGCACTGAACGACAGCGACCCCGCCCGCTCAGTGAGCAAGGTGCGGCTCAGGCCGCGCTCGCGCAGGGCTACTACGGCCTGGGGGTTAAGCAACGACCCCAGCAGCCCCGCCTCAAAGATGAGCGGCTGCGAGCTCACCAGTAGCTGGCCCTGCGCATTGTAGAGGTTAAGGTCGGTTTCGGTGAGGGCGGCCACGTTGCGCACCTGTCCTGCCAGGGCTTGGCGGGCGGTGGTGTCGGCCAGCAAGTCGCGGCGGCGCAGCAGGCTTTCGAGGGCAATGCGGCCGCGGCGCTCGTAGGTGCGCACCAGGTCGCGGCGGTAGCTCGAAATAACCTGGCTGGCCGTGGCCACGCTCACCACCAGCAACGACAGCAGAATGCCCACATTGAGCAGCACCTGAATGCGGGTGCTGAAATTGAGTGGTACGGCGTGGCGGTCGCGGCGTAGCAGCAGGTAGATGCCCCCCGCCACCAGCCACAATAAGCTATTGATTAATAATTGAAAAGAGAAGTTCGACAGCCAATCGGCCAGCGAGTACGTAGTCGTGGTGACTACCACCGTGCGGCCATCGGGGCCCCGCACAGCCAAGTGATGAAAATCGCTGAGCACTACCCCCTCGCGGTACATGCGGGGGTCGCTGAGCCGGGTAGCGGGCAGCAGGTTGGCGTAGTCAAAGTCGCCCTCACTGTACACCAGCCGCCCGTTGGCGTAGCCAGCGTAGCTGAGCGCAGTGGCCAGGCCCGGCTGAAAGAACTTCTGGTCGACGAGCAACTCGGGCAGTACACTGTAGCTGGATAGCTTTTTTAAGCTGAGCGTGAGCACGATGGTACCCGCCGGTGCCGGCGGCCCAATGCCTACTACTGGCGGTGCCACCAGTGGCACCACCGCCGCGTAGCGCCGCGAGCTAAACGAATTCTCCGACTTCAGCAAGTACACGCCTCGCTGGTCGGTGGCGGTGGCCGTGCGCGAGAGCAGTTCCCGCGTTTGCCCAAACGTAAGGGTATCGCCGGCATCGGTGCCGATGGGCCGGCCGTCGGCATCAAACAGGCTGATACCCGCTTCGTACTTGTCGAAATAATCGCGCAGGTACTGCCGGCTCACGCGCCGCCGCGCCGCTTCGGCGCGTTGGCTACTCAGCATTTGCGCAATAATTGGGTCGGCCGCGAGCTGGCGAATACGATTACCGAGCAAAAACTCACCCTGCAAATCATTATCTATCAGTAAATTATTTGCAAGGCGCTGCTTATCTAATAATAATTGCCGGCCAAACTGCTCGTACAACGCCAGCGACTGGTTGGTGCGCAGTTGCGGATGCAGG
>CALMOO010000631.1:0-5676 GCA_937871705.1 uncultured Hymenobacter sp. | reverse complement strand
CCCAGTAGCTGCGCCCAGGCCCAGCAAGAGCAGCACCAAGTAGGGCCGCCCGATGCGCCCAGGGCCAGCCGCCCGCACCAGCGCCAGGTAGCCGGCGCCCAGCGCCACCAGCCCCAGCAGGTGCCAGCCGAGCAGCGCGCTCAGCTCTAGCGCTACCAGCGCTACCCCCGCTACCCCCATCGAAAGCATGCGCTTGTGCACGAGGTAGCGCCCAGGGCCCAGCAGCCGCGTAATAAGCAGTAGCACCACTAAGTAGCCGGTGGTGTGCAGCACCACCGCTAGCGCCAACACCAGCCGAAAACCCGTGACTTGAATGCTTTGGGTGATGTCTAGGTTTAGTTGGCTGCTGCTGAAAGCCATGTGGTAGTAGCTGTGCAGCCGCAGCAGCAGCCAGCCAAAAATCAGCATTAGGCCCAGGTTCCAGACCAGGCGGCGGCCGATTTGGATGCGCGTGCGCCACCGGTAGTGCAGGCTTAGCAGCAAAATACCGGCCGCTACTAGCAGCACCAGCAAAGCATTGAGCAGCAAGTCGCCCAGCGACGGCGCCCAACTCGACACGGCGTACACGCGCGGGTCGAACAGCGGCAGCTCCAGCAATACATACGGCAGGCCCAGTTGTAGCAACACCACTCGCAAAGCCACCAACGGCAGCACCAGCGCCGCCACCGCTACCCCGCCCCGCCCTGCCTGCCACCAGCGCCAAGCTAAGGCCACCCACCCCGCCAGGTACAGCAGAATACCCCAGCTTAGCAACAGCACCGGCAAGTAGCGGCCAGTGAGCGAGCTGGTTTGCAGCCACTGCACTACAAACAACGGCCGGCCATCAATTTCCTTGATTACTGTTAGCTCACCCGCCCCCAAAACGGTCCGGGCGGAGGCGTACACCTGCACATCCAAGCCTTGCAGCAGCGCTCGGCCATCGCCCGCGCGCAAGTAGCGGTTGCTAATACCATAGTGCTGCGTCAGAGGCACGTATACCAATACTACCTGCGTGCCAACAGCTTGCCGCACCACCACAAACTCGCCCAGGCTGGTGCTGGCTAGCCGTTCGGGGCGAGGGTCGGCTGCATCGGTGGGCGTAGGCAGCGGCCCCGCCGCCGACCAGGCGCGCAAACGGCCTTGCTCGAAGAGAAAGGCGGGGTAGGTTCTTTGGCGCAGCAGGTGCGTAAAGCTTAGCTGCCCTGGCTGCTGGCCAACAGCCAGCACCTGGCCGGCCTCATAACGGGCGGTGGCGGTAGCCTGCCGCACAAGGTTCTCGACGCGGGCTCTACCCGGCTGCACCGGCCCACCTAGTCGCTGGCCATAGTGGCTAGCAAAAAAGCTGGCGCCAAAGCTGAGCAAGGCGCTCAACACCGCTAGCCAGCCCCAGTATACCCTAAAACGTCGCGCAGCAGAAGCAGGAACCACAGGTAGCAGCTTAATAAAAACCCCGGCTAGCTGCCGGCTTGGGTGCCGCACAGCCAGTCAGGGCTCTGAAGGATGGCGGCATTAGCGGGCCGCCCCGCAAAAACCGGGCGAGTATGCCCGTCTTTACCAAGTAAGGTGCTGCTCGGCTAAATTGCGTTATTCTTTTCCAGGTACTTTTTATCAAAACGTACTCCGCCAAACGCATAAAGCATTACGGCCCTGGCATAGCGAAACGACGGCGGAGTGAGCACGAGTATCACAACGGCCACCATCGTGACGTACACCCACGTATCAGGGTCGCCAGCAAACCAATAGAGTATTGCGCCGCTCAGCAGTACTATCGGCACCGAAAAGCCAAAGCTGATGTACATGGCGCCCCAATAAAACCCTGGCTCCGGCTCATAATGCTGCCCACACACGGGGCAGCTTACCGGCATTTCGGTGAAATGAGCCAGACTGTAAGCCCCATAACTGAATAGGGGACCCGTATGGCAGTGCGGGCACCGCAACGCCAGCAGTGCCAGCCACCAAGCACGGATGGGCTTCATTAAGCGACAGGCGTACGCTTCGGGTGCGTGCGGCGGTACCAGAAAAAGCCAATGGCACCCATCAAGATGTACGGTACCGTCATCATGTACACAATGCCTTTGTTGAGGCCAGCTACATCGTAGTCATCGCGCTCGGCGCGGGCAGCTTCTACCTGCGCTTTGCACATTACGCACTGCGCCTGGGCGCGTGGGCTTACCAACAGCTGGCCTAGTAGCAAGAAGCTCAGGGCCAAGGCAAAAATTAGCTTTTTCATACTCCAACAACACAAGTGATACGGCAAAGTTCGCAACCCGAAATGGGCCACGCAGCAATTAAGCAGCTGGGTAATACGGCGCAATCATGAAGTACACAATTACCCCAGTCACTGATACGTAAAGCCACACCGGAAAGGTCCAGCGCGCGATGGTCCGGTGCTTAGTGTATTGCCCGGTCAGGTCAAAATACAAGGTAAACAGCACCAGGCCTACTGTTACCACGGCCAAGCTGATGTGAGTCAGCAACAAGATAAAATAAACCATTCTAATGGCCCCTACCCCCCCAAAGTGCGTGCTATCGGCTTGAGAGTGATACGCTACGTATGATAGCAGGAACAGGCTGCCCAGCCCAAAGGCGATGCTCATCATAGCCCGGTGCGCAATGACGTTTTTCTGCCGAATAAAGTAAAACCCAGCCAGCAGAAACACGGCCGTCAGCGAGTTCAGGCCAGCGTTGATAGCGGGCAGCAGGCGCACCTGCGCCCCCGGAATCCGGAACGTTTGTGGGAAGAAATAGAGCACTGCTACGAGTAGCGGCACCACGGCCCCCAAAATGCCCAGGATGACTTTGTACTTGGTGTAGTCGCCCGGCTCCAGTACGGGTGGGTGCAGTTGCTCAGTGATGGTGGTCATAGATATAAAGCAAAACGTCGATTTCGGTGATAAGCCGCTCTACCTCATGAATATCCGTGCCGTCGTAAATACCGCGCACATGCTGCTCATGGTCAATAAGCAACAAGCGGCCCTGCGGCAAAGTTACCGGCTCCGTTTCGGGCCGAAACGGCAGGTGCTCAGGCCGCAGCGTCGTGAGGCCAAACTCATTGCGCGCTAGCCGCTGCAGACTATCGGCGGGGGTAGCGAGAAAAGACCACTTCCCGCTAATGGTGCCGTATTGTTCGCTGAGTTTTTCGAGCTGCGCATCAATATCAGCAGCGGCCGCGCTTGGTGCAGTACCCACCAACGTAACCAACCGCACACGTGAATCAGGGCGAAATCTCTCCTGCAAGCGGGCCATCTCACGAGCCACTTGCGCGCTAGCGGCATCCTGGGTAAATACCTGCACCACGTAGAGGCCTTGGCCTAAGGTGCTACTTGCCAAGTAACGCCCGCCTACCCCCCGCAGCCGAAACGGCCGCACTTGGTGGAAAACAGTATCGCGCTGCCACCCTCCGCCAGCGCTACGGACGGAGTCCGCCCGCTCGGGCAAGTAGGTTGGCAGCGCGTAATGGTTAGAGCCGAAGCCGTACAGGAAAAGAAAAGCCAGTACTGGCACCAGCAAGAGCAGCCCCAGCAATAGGGTTTGGCGGGGCCGCATTGGCTAGGTGAACATGTGCGAGAGCACTTCGCCGATAAAGGAGCCTTCCGTTACTAGGGCAACTACCAGCCATATCAGCAAAGACGTTGGGACAAGAACAGTCCAGATAAGGCTTTTTACTTCGTGCTTTAAGTGCATAAACTCTCCAACAATGAAGAAAGCCTTCAAAATTGTGAGCACGATGAAAATGCTATTGCGAAAAGTGCGCCAATCGGGCGAAGTCAAGGTAAAAGCAATGACAAACTCAAGCGCCGTGATGGCTACCAGTACCCAGAAGGTTTTCCAAATCCAAGCCGTATTGGGCTTGGCAATTTCGCCTGGAACGTAGGCGTGTTCGGCTTCAGCAGCGTGAGCAGACATATCCTGATTGATTAAACTAGTTGATGAAGCGAGCTTGCCCGAGGGGATAGCCGTTGCTGATAACCGCCTCAAGAGCTTTGGCTTGAAGCTGCTACTTATTTCTATTTATACGAGGTAGAAGAAGGTGAACACAAACACCCACACTAAGTCAACAAAGTGCCAGTAGAGGCCTATTTTCTCCACCATCTCGTAGTGGCCGCGCTTCTCGAAAGTACCATTAGTGGTAGCAATAAAGCACCAGACGAGCAGGCACACGCCCGAAAATACGTGGGTGCCGTGGAAACCAGTGATAAAGAAAAACAAGTCGCCAAACAGCGGTGGGCCGTACTGATTCATAGCCAAGTTAGCGCCAAACATGAGCGTGCCATCTGCCATACGGGTGCCTTCTTCGTGGCCGCCGATGAAGTGGCTCCATTCCCACGCTTGCGAGCTAAGAAACATCGACCCAAAGAGAATGGTCCAGAGCAGCCACTTTTGCACATCAGCCTTGTCCATGCGGTGGCCAGCTTCTACGGCTAGTACCATTGTTACGGAGCTGAAGATGAGAATCATCGTCATCAACGCAACGAAAGCTAGCGGCAGGTCGCCGTGCAGGCCAGGGAAAGCATTAAATACTTTTTCGGGGATAGGCCAATGCGCCGTGCTGAAGTAGAACTGCTTGGCCGTGCCGGTAAATACGCCATGTTTGTGGCGAATCATACCATAAGCCGTCAAGAATGCCCCAAAGGTGAAGGCGTCCGACAACAGGAAAAACCACATCATCAGCTTGCCGTAGCTCGCTTTGAAAGGTTCGTTACCTCCATCCCACGTGCCAGTGCGGGGCGCATCGGTGTACGTAGCAGGGGTAGCAGTGGGCTCTAAAGTGGTCGAGTGGGCCATACAGCAGGCAACAAAAATAGGTGGAGTTCTCTTACGAGAACTCGCAGATTAGTGGTTCAAAAGTAGGAACAAATACAGGTACAACCAAAGGCCGCCCAGGAAGTGCCAGTAGATGGCAGCGTTGCCAATCGAGAGCATTGCCCGCGAATGCACCTGATAGTTAAGGCTTCGCTTCAACACGAGCGCTACAAAAACAAGCCCGGTTACTAAGTGAAAAGCGTGCACACCCATCAAGACGTACACGAAAGAACCCGACGGATTGGCATCGGCACCACCAAAGAAGGTGTGACCAGCCACCAAGTCACCCCACGAGTGAACTTGCCCAAACAGGAACACTATGCCCAAGACCAACGTCAAAAGCAGCCCAGTTTGAGCCCGCTTAACTTCATCGTGCTTAGCCGAGTAATAGGCCCACTGCATGGCCGCGCTGCTGAGCAGAATAACGATAGAATTGAATAGCAAGCTAGCTGGCAGGTCAAACTCGCGCCAGTTGCCTTCGTCGCGCCGCACGATATAGCCGCTGGTGAAAGCCGCGAACATCATGATAATGCTAAATATAAGCAGAATAAGTATTAACCGCTTAGGGTGAGTACCCAAGCTGGTTTCTTTATCAGCTATCAGTTCTGAAGTGTTCATGTTGTAGAAAATTAATTAGCTGCTTTTATAACAACGGCACCTCAAACTTTGTCCAAAACCAGCGCTATTTGTACGATGGGCAAGTACAGGAAGGAGGCAAACATGATGCTGAGCGCCGCCTTGCGGTCCTGCGTTCGCATCAGTTGCACAGTCATCAGTAAGAAAATCACGCCGCAGATCAGCGCTACCCCCGCCGACACGCGCCCCGAGATACCAAGCACCAACGGCAGCAGTGAAACCGGAATCAGTAGCACGGTATAAGTCATTATTTGAAAC
>CALMOO010000630.1 GCA_937871705.1 uncultured Hymenobacter sp. | reverse complement strand
GCCACGCCGGCCGTCGAAACCTACTACCAGGCGCGCCTGGGCCGCTACGGCCTCGTGACCTTGAGCAAACGCTTCGGCGAGGCGGGCATGCCCGAGATTGAGCTGGTAGACACGCGCAAACTACGCGAGGCTAAGAAGATGCATAACCACTTCTCGGCTGACTTACTGAACGCGATGGAAGTCAAAATCGCGCAAAATGAGCAGGTTATCTTGTTCCAGAATCGGCGGGGCTACGCGCCGGTGGTGGCCTGCCAGGACTGCGGCTACATTCCGAAGTGCCAGAGCTGCGCTGTATCGCTTGCTTACCACAAGCACGCCCACGAGGTACGCTGCCACTACTGCGGCTACCACGAAGGTATGCCTACCACCTGCCTGGCCTGCGGCTCGCGGGCGCTGCGCACGCAGGGCTTCGGCACCGAAAAGCTGGAAGACGACCTCAAAATCATGCTGCCCCAGGCCAACGTGCAGCGCATGGACCTGGACACGACTCGCGCCAAGAACGCCTACCAGCAGATTATTGGCGACTTTGAGCAGCAGAAAACCAATGTGCTGGTTGGCACCCAGATGGTGACCAAGGGCCTCGATTTTGAGAATGTGAGCCTAGTCGGCATCGTCAACGCCGACTCTATTATTCACTACCCCGACTACCGGGCCCACGAGCGCGCCTACCAGATGTTTGTGCAAGTGAGCGGCCGCGCGGGGCGCAAAGGCAAGAAAGGCAAGGTGTTAATTCAAACCGCCGACCCTACCCAAGTCATTTTCGATAAGGTTATTCGCAACGACTACACCGAGTTTTACGAGTACGAGATTCAGCAGCGGCGCGAGCATGAGTACCCGCCCTTCACCCGCATGATAAAGCTGACGGTGAAGCACATGGACCAGGAGCTAGCCCAAAAGGCAGCCATCTTGCTCACGCAAGAACTGGCCGACCGCCTGGGCCGCGGCCCAGTGCTTGGGCCCGAGGCGCCGTACATCTTCCGAATTCGCAATTTCTTTTTGCAGGAAATCGTCATCAAGCTCAGCCGCGAGCACACCGTGCTCAAGCAAGCCAAGCTGGACATCTGCGCGGCGATGGATGTAGTGCGCGACCAAAAGGAGTTTCGCCAAGCCCGCCTGGTGGCCGATGTGGACCCAATGTAGCGCACATTAAGCCCGGCAGCAGGGGGTAGGGAAGAATTTCTAGTGCTATCCGCCTACGCTCGGCTTTCTTGCAAATCCTATAAATAAAAAGACTCCAACTGCACCAGGCAGTTGGGGTCTTTTTATTATGACTCAGCGGATATTATAACTCATCCAACAGCCACAGTACAATGAATATCAAGCCAATAATGGCGATAATAGTACCAATTAGCCCGTTCAGCAAGCCAACCAGCACACCTACAATCAGCAGGATAATACCGGTGCGCAGGTTGCCGCTGATGGCCGCCGTGCTAGCAGTAGCATCGTGCTTTTTGAAGTGCGGTGTTTGGCTGGTCAGTTTGTCAAGCTTTTTGGCAATTTTGCGCAGCGCTAGGCGCTGGACCAAGTTTAGTTTAGGCGCCGTAGCGGGCGTAGCTACTGGCGCAGGGGTAGCAGCTAGTGGAGCGGCGGCAACTGGGGCAGCCGGTGCCACTGCCACGGGTGCTGGCTGAGCAGCCACCAGAGCTTCGGGAGCCACACTATGAGCTGCTGCAGGGGCCGTTACTACAGCCGACCCAGTAGTTGCGATGGCTGGGGCCGGGGCAGCTACTGCGCGCTGCCGAGCTACTGGCGTGCTACCCAGGTAAGAAGCCGAATGAGGCTGGAAGGCGTATTCGCTACGGCTGCAAGCACCCAGCGAGAGCGCACTAGCTACTACCACGGCAAAACGCCCGAGAGAAAGGGTGAGGTTTTTCATAAGGTGAAAAAAGGTTGAGGGTGAAAGAAAACAGGTTCCCCTACGTTGTAGCCGAAGATTTGGCTGCCTTGGCCGTCGTATTTTATGCAGCAGCTACTCGTTCGGCGCCTTGGCCAGCCGAACCGGCGACTTGGCTGACAGGCCTGAACGCCCACCCGGCAGCTAGTGTTGAGCAAAGAAATTATCTAAGAATAAAGTAGTATTGTATATGAAAAATGCTGTTGTGAAGTGGTTAGTTATTGGCACTGCGACGGCTGCTGGGTCTTGCGCGCAGCTCCCAATAGAGTCGAATGTGGCTTCGCAGGCATTTTTGCGCTCAGATGTGCCTACGGCCGAGCCTGCTGATTCGGCGGGCTACGAAAACCGCGCCCCGCGCGACCCTAATGGCATTGGCCGCTACTACCTGGGCCGGCAGATTGCCCACGTGATGGGCCACGAAGGCGCTGATTGGCTTGAGCGCAGCGACCGCCCGCAGGACGAAGGCACCGAGATTCTAGTAAAAGACCTGCACCTCAAACCCACCGATGTAGTGGCCGACCTAGGCGCGGGCACGGGTTTTTTCTCGTTTCGGCTGGCGCCGCTGGTGCCGCAAGGCCGGGTACTAGCCGAGGACATTCAGCCCGAAATGATAACGGAGCTAACCCAGCGTAAAGCCAAGAACCACCTAGCCAACGTGCAGCCGCTACTGGGCACCACCACCGACCCGCACCTACCCGCCAATGGGGTAGACCTGGTGCTGCTGGTAGATGCCTACCACGAATTTGACCACCCGCGCGAGATGGGCCGTGCCATTCGTAATGCGCTGCGGCCTCATACCGGGCGCCTAGCCTTGGTAGAATACCGTGCCGAAGACCCAAATGTGCCTATCAAGGCTATTCACAAGATGACGGTGGCGCAGGCCACCAAGGAGATGAAGGAAGTGGGCTTGGAGCTGGTGGATGTGCGCGAAGACTTGCCGCAGCAGCACCTCATGCTGTTTCGGCGGCCGTAGCCGTTTGTAATTAAGCGCGCAATGATAAACGATTACTTCCTCATTAAACGCTCAATGTCAGCCACTTCGAGTGGGATGTCTGCCATCAGGTCCTCGTTACCGTTTGGCGTGATGAGAATGTCATTTTCCAGGCGAATACCCAGCTTTTCTTCGCGGATGTAGATGCCCGGCTCGCAGGTGTAGACCATGCCAGCTTCGAACTTGCGATATTTGTAGCCCACATCGTGCACGTCGAGGCCGAGGTAGTGGCTGGTGCCATGCGGAAAGTATTTCTTGTAGAGCGGCGCGTCAGGGTCTTGATTTTTGACGTCGCTGCCGTGGAGCAGGTCAAGGTTGATTAGCTCCTGCTCCATCACTTCGCCTACTTGCTTGTGGTAGTCTTCGATGTGATTGCCCACTATCAGGCGGCTTTTGGCGAACTTGAACACGCGCAGCACTGCCTCGTACACCTGCCGCTGGCGTGGACTGAACGTGCCCGACACCGGAATGCTGCGCGATAAATCGGCCGCGTAGTTGGCGTACTCCGCGCCAAAGTCGAGCAGCAGCACGTCGCCAGCCTGGCATTGCCGGTCGTTCGAGACGTAGTGCAGAATGGTCGCGCTCTCGCCGCTGCCGATGATGCTGCCGTAGGCCGGGCCGCGCGAGCCCGAGCGCACAAACTCGTGCAAAATCTCGGCTTCTACTTCATATTCCCACACACCCGGCTTCACGAAGCCCAGCAAGCGCCGGAAGGCATTGCCCGTGATTTCGCAGGCCCGGCGCATCAGCCGGATTTCTTCGGGGCTTTTGATAGCCCGCAGCTGGTGCAGGAGCTTGGCGGCGCGCCGGTACTGATGCAGGGGGTAGCGGCGCTGCAGGTCTTGGATAAATCGTGCATCGCGGGTTTCGACTTCTACCACGGCCCGTATATGTTCGTTCGTGTTCAGGTACACGTACTCGGCCTCGTTCATAAGAGCCGCCAGCACGGCCGGCAAGGCATCGAGCCACATGATAGTAGGCACGCCCGACACAGCGCGAGCCTCATCCTTGGTGAGCTTGTAGCCTTCCCACACCAGAATGTGCTCCGAGGTTTCGCGCAGAAACAGGATTTCGCGGTGCTTTTCGAGCGCCGCATCGGGACAGATAACCAAGACGCTTTCTTCCTGGTCAACACCCGATAGGTAGAACAGGTCGTTGTTCTGCTTAAGCGCCAAGGTGCCATCAGCATTGGTGGGCAAAATGTCGTTGGCGTTGAAAATAGCCAGCGACTGCGGCGGCAGCAGCTCACGAAAACGACGACGATTCTCGATAAACAGTTCGGGGGCGATGGGACCGTAGCGCATGGGTAGGGCAGGCAAAGGGCGAATTATACGCCGCAAGTTAGCCCTTGCCCGCAGCACGGCCGGCCGCCGGCTGCCGAGCCAAGCGGTAATTTTGCGGTTCTTACTGTTCGCCCCGGCTTCCGCTATGCTTTCCTTGCTCCGGCAAAACCGCTCTTTTTTGCTACCCTATGCCGGCTTGTTGCTTCTTGTAGGCAGCCTGCTGGCTGCTACCCCCAAGCACTGGGCCTTTTTCGTGGTTAATGGGCACTATACGCCGGCCTTGGATTACTTTTTCTGGGGCCTGACGAATATCGGTGATGGTGCTTTCTACGCCCTCGTAACGTTGGGGCTGCTCTTTGTGCGCTTCCGCTGGGCCTTGCTGAGCTTGGTGAGTTTTATTATCACCTCACTAGCCGCTCAGCTGCTTAAGCAGCTGGTGTTTACGGGGCATCCGCGGCCTTACTGGTACTTTCAGGAACACGCCCCGCGTGTGGCGCTGCACTTGGTGGCGGGCGTCAGCATGAACGGGCTCAAGAGCTTCCCCTCGGGGCACTCGACCTCCGCTTTTTCCGTGTTTCTACTGCTTACCATTTTGAGCAGCAAAAAAGGCTGGGGCTACTTCTTTCTGCTGCTGGCCGTGGCTACTGCCTACTCGCGGGTATATTTAGCGCAGCACTTTGTAGAGGACGTGTACGCGGGCTCGCTGCTGGGTACTGTTCTTACGCTGGTAGTTGCCAGCTGGCTGCAACCCTGGCTCGATAGCCACCCGCGGGCCTGGCACAACTGGCGGCTACGGGCATTCCGGCCGCGGCTGGTGCGCGAAGCTGCCCCTACCCCCCTGCGCTAGCCGCACTACGCGGCTTGCGGCACCAATTGGGCCGGCACAAAGCGCCGCGTGCGAGAGCGCAGCAGCGCGGCTACTTCGGCCTCGCTCCGCTGGAAGGCGCCATTCAGCTCTACAAAGTGGCGGGCCAGCAGGTCGTAGCGCTTGCCCATGAGGTAGAAGAACACGTGCAAAAAGTGGATGCCGTCGAACACAATAGCATTCTGGCTGGCGTACTCGCTCAGGTTTTGGCGAAAATGCTGGGGGTGCTCCGTCCAGTGCAGGGCTGGCTTGAGGTGGTGGCTGATGTGGTAGCCATCGTTCCAGCACTTATGGTTGTACTTGGTGTTGATGCAAGTGATGCTGTTGGTGTAGCAATTATCGGGGGTAGCCGGGTCGATAAACGCGTGCTGTGCCCAGTTGCCGAGCATCATAATAATGCGCGAAAGCACTAATGGCGCGATGAACACCACAATGGTGGCGGGCAAATTGACAAAGGCTAATGCCAGCGTGAGGCCGATGTACAACAGCTCGCCGCGGAGCAGGCGCCCGCGCAGCGTAGCCTTGTTATTGCGGTTGAAGTAGCCTACCAGGCGCGCAATGCCAAGCACCAGAAAGTCGCTGAGGTAGTGCAAAAAGCCTCCCACCGAATCGCGCTGGTAAAACATGGTGGAGCTTTCATCGTCCGGCATGTTGTTTTCGGGGTGGTGCATGCCCATGTGGTGCGTGAAGTACGTCTCGGGCGTTTGCCCAAACAGTGGGCCGATAACCCACGGAATGTACTTATTCAGCCAGGCGTATTTCTTTTTGAAGAGCACCCGGTGGCTGGTGCAATGCAGCATCAAGCCAAACGGCCCTTTAAAACGCAAATTGCCCAAGAAGAGGTAGGCGGCCGTAGCACCCCACCAAGCCAGTCCGCGCAGCTGCGGCACGTACAGCAGCACTGCCAGCGGCAGCATGGTAGTCGATATCTTCAGGATAAGATAAGCGAAGGGCATGTCCCGCTCATCCTGCAAGTAGGGCTTCAGCAACAGGTGCAGGCGGGAAGGCACAGCCAACCGGTTATACACCGGGTCGGTGGAAGGAGCTAACAGCTTCATGGAGTGGCTTGGGTAACTGGCGACTCCTCCTCCAAATGCTGGCCTACCCCCTATGCAGGATGGCAAGCCAATAAGCGCAAGCAAATGAGACCCTTGGGGTAATTGGGCAAAACACTGCCCTTGTAGCGGATTATCACAACCGTACTGTCCTACTAAGTATAATACGTAGTTAGTGGTTCAAATAATAGAAAAATACTTAGTCCCGCAAACGTACATTACCTATTGCAAACCAGCAGAAAACCTTACTCGCTGATTCACTTACCCCTGCCGAAACGCTCGAAAAACGGCTCTAAAACCCCGACCGGGCAGTTGTATCTTTACTACATAACTGCCTACCCCTTGCCATGCCCACGTTCTCGCATCTTCACTCCCACACCCAGTATTCGCTGCTCGACGGCCAAGCCAGCATTGGCGCACTGATGAAGAAGGCGCAGGCCGACGGTATGCCCGCCGTGGCCCTCACCGACCACGGCAATATGTTTGGGGCGTTCAACTTCGTAGCCGAGGCTAACAAGTACAATGTCAAGCCTATAGTAGGCTCCGAGTTTTACATGGTGGCCGACCGCCACAAGAAAACCTTTCTGCGCGAGAAGGGCGAAAAAGACAACCGCTACCATCAACTGCTACTGGCCAAAGACCAGGCTGGCTACCACAACCTAGCCAAGCTCAGCTCGCTGAGCTACATCGAGGGCGTGTACTCGAAGTTTCCGCGCATCGACAAGGAGCTAATCCTAAAGTACCACGAAGGTCTGATTGCAACCAGCTGCTGCATTGGCGCTGAGATTCCGCAAGCCATCCTATTTGAAGGCGAGGCAAAAGCTGAGGAGTTGCTAAAGTGGTGGCTCGATGTGTTCGGCGATGACTACTACATCGAGATTCAGCGGCACGGGCTGATGAACTTCGACGGCACCGGCAAAAGCCAGGAAGACGTGAACCAGGTGCTACTGGGCTTCGCGAAGAAGTACAATGTTAAGGTTATCTGCACCAACGACTCGCACTACGTCGAGAAGAATGACTACGCGCCCCATGACCTCTTACTGTGCGTAAATACGGCCGAGGAGCGCGCCATTCCAGTCGGCGACTTCGAGACGAACTACTACACCATTCTCACCGCTGACCAGCGCGTGCACTACGGCCAGCTTGAAGAGCTACGTAAGTCGCACGGCTACGACGACAACGCCCGCCGTATGCTCTCGCGCATCGACGAGGAGCTACAAAAACCACCCAAGCAGCGCCGCCGACGTTTCGGCTTCGCCAACGACGAGTTCTACTTCAAGAGCCAGGCAGAAATGAATAAACTCTTCGACGATGTGCCGGAGAGTGTGGATAACACCAACGAGATTGTGGATAAGATTACGCCGCCCAAGCTGGCGCGCGATATTCTGCTTCCCAACTTCCCCTTACCCCCCCAGTTTGCCAACGCCGACGAATTTCTGCGTGAGCTAACCTATGTAGGCGCCTTCGGGCCCGAGGCTGGCAACGGCACCGTGACGATGAGCAAGCCCCCGCGCTACTCCGAGCGCACCCCCGAAATCGAGGAGCGCTTGAACTACGAGCTGCGCATCATCCAGACGATGGGTTTTGCGGGCTACTTCCTCATTACGCAGGATTTTATCAACAAAGGCCGCAGCATGGGGGTAGCCGTAGGTCCCGGCCGCGGCTCGGCGGCTGGCTCGGCGGTGGCCTACTGCGTGGGTATTACCAACATCGACCCTATCAAATATTCGCTGCTATTTGAGCGCTTCCTGAACCCGGAGCGCGTATCGATGCCTGATATTGACATTGACTTTGACGACGTGAACCGTCAGAAAGTCATTGACTACGTGGTGGGGAAGTACGGCAAAACGCAGGTGGCTCAGATTATCACCTTCGGCACTATGGCCGCCAAGTCGAGCATCAAGGACGTGGCCCGTGCTATGGAATTACCGCTGCCCGCTGCCAACGAGATGGCCAAGCTTGTGCCTGAAAAGCCTGGCACTACGC